>NZ_CM001466.1:2368017-2629892 GCF_000231055.2 Saccharomonospora azurea NA-128
GTGTCCCCGCCCCCACCACCGCGCGGCGCGCGCCCCTACGCGGGTCGAGGCGCCGCACCCCCACCGTGGCGAGCTGACCGCGCCGAGCCGCCCTACGAGCACTACGACACCGGCGGCTACCCGCCGGGACAGCCGCGCGAGGCGTTCGATCCCGAGCCGACCGCGACGGAACACGGATTCGAAGGGCCGACGGAGCCCCGCCGCCTGCCGAAGAAACTCACCGTCACCCGCGTCGCCGCACTCCGCAGCCGCGAAATCTCCGGGCAGGCCGTGGCCGCCTTCCGCCGCGCGACGACGGCGGACGGCGCCGACAAGTCCGGGCTCACCTCGCTCACCTACTCGGTGATGCTGAACTACGCGAGCGACGCCGCGATGGCGGTGGCGCTGGCCAACACGCTCTTCTTCGCGGCCAGCAGCGGCGAGAGCCGCGGCAAGGTGGCGCTGTACCTGCTGATCACCATCGCGCCGTTCGCGCTGGTGGCTCCGGTCATCGGCCCCGCGCTGGACCGCATCCAGCGCGGGCGCCGCCTCGCCATGGCGGTCTCCTCGGCCGGTCAGGCGCTCATGTGCGTGCTGATGGCGCTGAACTTCGACAGCTGGATCCTCTACCCCGCCGCACTCGGCAAGATGGTGCTGTCGAAGTCGTTCATGGTGCTCAAGGCCGCCGTGACGCCGAGAGTGCTGCCACCCGAGATCACCCTGTCGAAGACCAACGCCAGACTCGCCGTGTTCGGCCTCGCCGCGGGCGGCGCGTTCGGCGCGGTGGCCAGCGGGCTGAACTGGGCTTTCGGCTCCGCGGGCGCACTGTGGTTCACGGCGGTCATCTGCGCGGTCGGCGCCGCCCAGGCCATGCGCATCCCGTCGTGGGTGGAGGTCACCGAGGGCGAGGTCCCCGCGTCGCTGACGGGCCAGCACCCCGTGCCCACGGGCAAGAAGCCCCGGCAACCGATGGCCCGGCACGTCGTGGTCGCGTTGTGGGGCAACGGCTCGATCCGCGTGCTCACCGGGTTCCTCATGATGTTCGCCGCGTTCGCGGTGAAGGCCGAGACCGAGGACAGCGGACAGAGCGCGTTCGTGCAGCTGCTCCTGCTGGGCATCATCGGCGCCGCCGCCGGCCTCGGCGGGTTCCTCGGCAACGCTCTGGGCTCGCGGATGCACTTCGGCAAGCCCGACCAGGTGGTGCTCGCGTGCCTGGCGAGCGCGTTCGCCGCCACTGTCGTCGCCACGGTCGTGGCCGGGATCGCCACGGCCGCGCTCGTCGGCCTCGTGGGCTCCACCGCGAGCGCCCTGGCAAAGAACAGCCTCGACGCGGTGATCCAGCAGGACATGCCCGAGGAGTCGCGCGCCTCCGCGTTCGGCAGGTCGGAGACCGTGCTGCAGCTCGCGTGGGTGTTCGGCGGCGCGGTGGGGCTGCTGCTGCCGCCCACCTACTGGATCGGCTTCCTCGTGGTGTCGGCGCTGCTCGCGTTGGGGCTCACCCAGACCTGGCTGGTCCGCGGCGGGTCGTCGTTGATCCCCGCGCTCCGCCCCCGTGCGAGTGGACCCGACCCGGAGCCGCGGCGCGGCGACTCGTAGTCTCGCCCTCATGCGACGTTCAGTAGTAGCGCTGGTGGCCGCGGGTGCGGCCGTGCTGACCGGCTGTTCCGCTCCGCAGCCTCCCGAGGTGACGTTCTACGCCGACGGCGACAGCGTCCGGTCGCAACCGCTGAGCTACTGCGACGCGCTCCTGAGGGACTGCGACACCGACGGCGAGCCCGCCACGCTCGACGCCCGGCCGGGTCAACCGGTGCAGATCTCCGTTCCCGCCGAGATCGCCGAGACTCCGTGGCTGGTGATCGTGCAGTCCGCCGCCCCCGACGGCACCCTGCTGCCGATGCGCCAGGAGGTGTTCACCGACGGCACGCGGCACGCGCACACCGTGCTGCCCGAGACGCCGGAACACCAGCCGTTGGTCGTGGAGGTCCAGCAGCTCGGCGCCGCCTACGCCGTGGACGAGAAAGACCAGCCGATCATCGACGAACAGGGCGCGCCGCAGCTCGTCGTCCGGGGCGTCTGGTCGCTCCAGATCGACCCGGACTGACGCGACGGACTCACCCGTCGCCGGTGAGCATCCCCGCGCCGAACACTTCGGTGAAGATGCGCTCGGCGGGCACCCCGCGCCTGCGCAACCCTGCCCTCACCGACGCCATGAACGGGAGCGGGCCGCACAGGTACACCAGCGCGTTCTCCGGGAGCGGGATCTCGTCGACGTTCAGCAACCCCGGCCGTGCGTCGCCGGTCGCGCCCTGCTCGTACCAGCTCAACTGCTCGAAAGAGCGCAGCTGCGCGCCCGCGTGCGCGACGTCGTCGTGCAGTGCGTGCCGCTCGGGCGAGCGGTCGGCGTGGACCGCGACGACCTCGCGGAACGGCTGGGTCCGCCCGATGTGGTCCAGCATGCCCGCCATCGGTGTCACTCCGATACCAGCGCTGACGAGTACCACCGGGTCGTCACCCTGGTCCAGCACCACGTCTCCGGCCACCGGTCCGACCTGCAGGATGTCGTCTGCCGCCACTCGGTCGCACAGATGGTTGGACACACGGCCGTCGGGAGCGCCGTCAGCGCCCCGCACCCGGCGGACGGTGATCCGCAACGAACCCCGGCCCGGGCCCTGAGAAAGCGAGTACTGCCGGGGCTGACGACGCCCGTCCGGCAGCGTCACCGCGACGGAGACGTACTGGCCCGGCCGGAACGCCGGCACCGGGCCACCGTCGTCGGGCACCAGCGTGAACGAGACCGTGTCCTCGGCCTCAGCGACCCGCTTCGCCACCCGCCAGTCCCGCCAGGGCGACGTCGACTCGACCTCACCGCGTTGGTACAGCTGCGCTTCCGCGGCGATCAGGTGGCAGGCGCACAGCCAGTACACCTCGTCCCACGCCGCGCGCACCTCGTCGGTCACCGCGTCACCCAGTACCTTGGCGACCGCGCCGAGCAGGTACCTCCCCACGATCGTGTACTGCGCGGGCTGCACCCCGAGCGACACGTGCTTGTGCGCGACGCGCTCCGCGATGGGCGTGAAGTCCGCCTGCCGCTCGCCCACCAGGTACTCGGCGAACGCCACGACCGCCGCCGCGAGCGCGCGCTGCTGGTCGCCGTTGGCCTGGTTGCCGAGGTTGAACAGGTCGAGCAGTTCCGGGTGTCCGGCGAACAGGTCGGAGTAGAACTGCGTCGTGATCTCGGGCCCGTGGTCTCGAACGACCGGCAGCGTGGCCCGGACGATCTCGGCTGACTTGGCCGACAGCATGGCGTCCTCCTCTCAGCGTGCCCCGGTGTCCCCGGAGCTCCATCCGATGCTGAGCAGCACCGGCCCGGCGTCGTCCGCCACGAGGTCCGCCAGTGACACCTCGTCGAGGCTGCGCAGGAACGCGTCGTGGGCCCGGCGGAAGGCGGAGCGCAGCTGGCACTGGCCACGCAGCGGACAGGGTGGGTCGTCGCACTGCACGACCTCGTCGTCGGCTTCGAGCCGCCGCACGACGGTGCCCACCCCGACTCGCCGGGCGCCCGGTTCCAGCTCCACCCCTCCTCCACGGCCCCGGGCAGTGGCGAGCAGCCCCAGGCGCTGGAGCCGCTGCACCACCTTCGCCAGGTGGTGCCGGGGCACGGACAGCGCCGCGGCCAGCTCGTCGACCGTCCGGCGACCGTCCTTGGCGGCCGTGTACATCAACACCCTGAGCGCGATGTCCGTGGACCGGTTGAGCTGCACGCCGGGACGCTAACCCCGAAACCGGACTCCGCCGTACTCGTTTGTGATTGACGACTCCCCGAGTCCGCTTTACATCACAAAAAGGGCGGGCACCCGCGTGCCCGCCCTTGTCGACGATCAGGTGTGCGCCCCCGCGATCACGGGTCGAGGTCGCGCGCGACCGCCCGCATCACCTCGGCGATGCGCTTGGTGTTCCTGCGCTCCGGGTACCGCCCCCTGCGCAGGTCGGGCTGCACCTTCATCTCCAGCAGCTTGATCATGTCCTCGATGAGGCCGTGCAGCTCCTCAGCCGGGCGCCGCCGAGCCTCCGCCACCGAGGGCGGCGGGTCGAGCAGCCGGACGGACAGGGCCTGAGGACCGCGCCTGCCGTCGGCGACACCGAACTCCAACCGCTGACCGGCCTTCAGCGTCTCGACGCCCTGCGGCAGCGCGGACTTACGGATATAGACGTCCTTGCCTCCGTCCTGCGTGACGAAGCCGAACCCCTTGTCCGCGTCGTACCACTTGACCTTGCCGGTCGGCACTGCCCCTCACCGTTCCTTCGCTCTCCCGCAACGGACCACACGACTCGCACGGCCCCGCACGACGAACGCGCCCCAGGCGTACCCAGGACGCGCACACCTCAAGGGTATCGCGCCGCCCCCTCCACGGCGAGGGCGATTGTCCGGTTCCGCTCGGCGCCGACCGTGTCACGGCGGCCCGGCAGCGGGTCGGAACGCACGGAAACGATCGGTGCCTCCCCGGTGGGAAAGCCCGTGCCCCGCGCTCTCCACATAGGACCACGAGTGCACGCCACCCCTGCCGCGGGACGCGACGCTCGTCACTCACGGCGGGCAACACATGCCGGGGCGTGCGTGAACCGGCGCCTCTAAGATGACCGGCATGGAAACCGCTGTCCCTGACAAGAAGTCGACTGCCACGGGAAAGCCCTGGCTGATGCGGCTCGGCATCGGACTCTTCGCGATCGGGATGCTCGCAGTCGTCGCGGTGTTCCTCCTCTTCGCGGCCGGCTACTCGGAACTGCCGGTGTGGCTGTCCGCCGGAGCCGGCGTGATCACCCCGCTCGGTCTCGCGCTGGGGCTCATCTCGCTGGTCCGCGAACACCGTCGCGCCTGAGCGCACCGGCACGCCCATCGTGCTCGGCGAGCCACGCCGGGAACTCCGTCAGCGAGTCGAGCACCACGTGCGCACCCGCGTTCTCCAGTTCCGCGCGGTCGCACGGCCCCGTGGTGACCCCGACGGCGACCGCCCCCGCCGCCAACGCGCCACGGATGTCGCCGACGTGGTCCCCCACGAACACCCCGGCACCGTGCTGCGTGAGCGCCGTGGCCTTCTCGGTCGACCACAGTTCGCCCACGAGCGTGTCGACCGTCCACCCGAGGGCCTGCACGTGGAGAGCGGCGTTGCGCGCGTACTTGCCCGTCACGACCAGCGCCCGGGAGCCGGAGCGCCGGACGACCTCCAACGCCTCCGCCGCACCCGGCAGCGCCACCGTCCGCGGGATCACGATCTCCGGGTAGATCTGCCGGAAGCGGGCCACCAGTGCGGGAATGCGTTCGTCGGGAGCACCGAAGTCACGCAGCACGTGGTCGAGCGGCGGACCGAGGTTCGAGGCGAACTGCTCGCCGTCGAACGGGAAGCCGGACTCGTCGGCGAGCGCGTTCATGGCCTCGACCATGCCCGGCCGCGGATCGATGAGTGTCATGTCGAGGTCGAACCCCACGCAGGTGCCCACGCGCCCACCGTAGCCGCTTGACATCCCAAGAGGACCCGTCCAGCCGCTTGACACCGCGCCAGTCCATGTCAAGATCAGCCTGTGGCCCAGATCACCAACTACACGGCTCGTGCCCGAGCGTCGCTGCGCGAGCAACTCCTCGACGCGACGGCCGAGCTGTTGCCCCACAGTGGTTACGCCGGGCTACGCATGGCGGACGTCGCCGCGGCGGTGGGCGTGAGCAGGCAGACGGTCTACAACGAGTTCGGCAACAAGTCGGCGCTCGTGCAGGCCGTGGTGCTCCGCATCCTCGCCGAGGTCACCGAAGGGATGCGGCACCGGCTCGACGCGGCCGGTGACGTGCTCGCCGGGGTGCACGCCGCCACCGCCTACACCGTCGAACACACGAGGAAGAACCGGCTGGTGGCCGCCGTCATGGGCGCCCAACCGGCGGAGGACCTGCTGCCGCTGATCACCACCCGCGGGCAGCCGGTGTTGCACGCCGCCACCGACCTGGCCGAGGCGTACCTGCGGGAACAGCTGCCGCATCTGGCCGACCCCCGGTTCGTCGCCACGACCATGGCCCGGCTCGCCATCAGCCACCTGGTACTCCCCAACGGCTCCCCCACCGACGCGGCCGACCAGGTGTGTGCCGTGGTCGACGCGCTGATCCACGCCTCCCCGAACGACCCGACTCCCTCCAGCTCCGAGTAGCTCCGCGACCCGAAGGGACAACACCATGACCGCGACCTCGGCCGAGCACCGTGACGGTTTCCAGTCGCTGCGCCGCGGCGGACTCAACTGGGACTCCTTCCCCCTGCGGCTGTTCGTCAAGGGCAACCGCAAGTTCTGGAACCCGGCCGACATCGACTTCCAGGCCGACGCCGCCCACTGGGAGTCCCTCACCGACGAAGAACGCCGCTCCGCCACATACCTGTGCGCCCAGTTCGTCGCGGGTGAGGAAGCCGTCACCGAGGACATCCAGCCGTTCATGAAGGCGATGGCCGCCGAGGGCAGGTTGGGCGACGAGATGTACCTGTCGCAGTTCTGCTTCGAGGAGGCCAAGCACACCGAGGTGTTCCGCCGCTGGATGGACGCGGTCGGACTCACCGACGACCTGCACCCCTACGTCGCGGAGAACCCGCACTACCGCAAGCTGTTCTACGAGGAGCTGCCCGAGTCGCTGGGTGTACTCGCCGACGACCCGAGCCCCCGCAACCAGGCCCGCGCGAGCGTCACCTACAACCACGTGATCGAGGGCTCCCTCGCGCTGACCGGGTACTACGCGTGGCAGAAGGTCTGCACCGGCCGCGGCATCCTGCCCGGCATGCAGGAACTGGTGCGGCGCATCTCCGACGACGAACGCAGGCACATGGCATGGGGCACGTTCACGTGCCGGCGCCACGTCGCCGCGGACGACTCCCTGTGGGACGTGGTCCAGCAACGCATGGGCGAGCTGCTGCCCCACGCGCTCGGCATGATCCAGTGGGTCGACGACCAGTTCGAGAAGCCGCCGTTCGGCATCGACAACAACGAGTTCGTGCAGTACGCGGCCGACCGCGCGCAACGCAGGCTCGGGGCGATCGAGTCGGCGCGCGGCGCCAACGTCGCCGAGATCGACCTCGATCACTCCCCCGAACAATTGGAGGAGACCTTCGGCAGGGAGGACGAGAAGGCCTTCGCCGCCGTCGCCGAACAGGCCTGAGGCTGCCGCCGCGCCACCACCGGACCGCGTCCCCGAGCGAACCGGGTCGAGGACTGATAGACATCAATCAGTCACTCACCGTCGCCGCTGGAGGGCGTCGTGCCGTTCTTCCTGTCCCGGTTGCTGGCGCGGCTCACCCTGTTCACCTCGTGGCTCACGCCGGTGGCCGTGATCGCGTTCGTGTTCCTCACGAGCTGGCCCCTGATGGCGTGGGTCGAGCCGGACGACAGCGAACTGACCGAGCCGACCCGCTACTGGTGGTACTTCGTGGTGACCGCGTCGACCGTGGGCTACGGCGACCACTACCCGCAGACGACGGCCGGCCGTGTCGTGGCCACCTACGTCATCGTCGGCGGCATCACGGCGCTCACGACGGTGTTCACGAAACTGGCCTCGGTGCTGGAGAAGGCGAGGGGAGCGCGAATGCATGGTTCGGCCACCGTGAAGGAGTCCGGCCACACGGTGCTGCTCGGCTACACCCCCGTGCGCACGGAACGCATCGTCTCCGAGCTGCTCGCCGACCGCGGTGAGCGCGACCCCGAACTGGTGCTGTGCGCGTGGGACGACGTCCACGATCACCCCATGCCGGGCGAGGCGGTGACGTTCGTGCGCGGCGACCTCACCTCCGCCGCCGTGCTCCGCCGCGCCGGAGTGCACCGCGCCCGCACCGTGCTCGTGGACGTCCGCGACGACAACGAGGCACTCGCGGTCGCGCTGTCCGTCGACTTCCTGACCAGGACGGCACACGTCGTGGTGACGCTGCGCGACCTGGACCGTTCCGCACTGCTCGGCTACGTGGGCGGCAACATCCAACCCGTGCAGTGGCACACCCCGCGCATGATCACCGAGGAACTCCAGACTCCGGGCGTGAGCGAGGTCTACGCCAAGCTCATGACCCACGGCGACGCCAACACGTACTCGTCGACGTTGCCGACCTCGCTCGGGCCGGTGTCGGTCGACCGGTGCCGCACGGCGCTCGGCCAGAAGTTCAACGCGACACTCCTGGCCGCCCGCACCGAGGAGACCCTGCTCGTCAATCCCGACTGGGACGCGACACTGCCGCCCGGCACGGTGCTGTACTACGTCGGGGCCGAACCGCTCACCGGCAACGAGCTCGAACGCGCGCTGCGTCCCTAGCCCGCCCCTTCGGCGAGGCCGAGCAGTTCGACGGCCTTCTCCCGCATCTCCACCTTGCGGATCTTGCCGGTGACCGTCATGGGGAACTCGTCCACGACGTGCACGTAGCGCGGGATCTTGTAGTGGGCGAGCCTGCCGGTGCAGAACTCCCGCAGGCTCTCGGCGGTGACGGGCTCCGCGCCGTCGCGCATGCGCACCCACGCCATGAGTTCCTCGCCGTACTTCGCATCGGGTACACCGATCACCTGCGCGTCGAGGATGTCGGGATGGGAGTAGAGGAACTCCTCGATCTCCCTCGGGTAGACGTTCTCCCCTCCCCGGATCACCAGGTCCTTGAGCCGGCCGGTGATGCCGAGGTAGCCGTCGTCGTCCATCACCGCGAGGTCGCCCGTGTGCATCCAGCGCGCGGCGTCGATCACCTCGGCGGTCTTCTCCGGCTGCTCCCAGTAGCCGAGCATCACGGAGTACCCGCGCGTGCACAGCTCGCCGGGTGTGCCGCGGGGGACGGTCAGACCCGTCTCGGGGTCGACGACCTTCACCTCCAGGTGCGGCCCGACTCGGCCGACGGTGGACACGCGGCGCTCGATGGAGTCGTCCTTGCGGGTCTGCGTCGACACCGGCGACGTCTCCGTCATGCCGTAGCAGATCGACACCTCCGACATGCCCATGCGCTCGATGACCTGCTTCATCACCTCCACCGGGCACGGCGAGCCCGCCATGATGCCGGTGCGGAGGCTGCCGAGGTCGTAGTCCTCGAAGCCGGGGACGGCGAGTTCGGCGATGAACATGGTCGGCACCCCGTACAGCGACGTGCAGCGTTCGGCCTGCACTGCCTCCAGGGTCGCCCTCGGGTCGAACGCGGGCGCGGGGATCACCATGCACGCGCCGTGCGACGTGGCGGCGAGGTTGCCCATCACCATCCCGAAGCAGTGGTAGAAGGGCACGGGCAGGCAGATCCGGTCCTCTTCGGTGTAGTCGCAGAGCTGCCCGACGAAGAACCCGTTGTTCAGGATGTTGTGGTGGCTGAGCGTGGCGCCCTTCGGGAACCCGGTGGTGCCCGAGGTGTACTGGATGTTGATCGGGTCGTCGGCGCTGAGCGACGCCTGGACCCGCGCCAGCGCCTCGTTTCCGGCACTCGGCTCACCGAACAGGGAATCCCAGTCGGCGCTGCCGATGAGCACGACGTCCCGCAGCACCGGACAGCGCGGTCGCACCTCCCGGATCATGCCCGCGTAGTCGGAGGTCTTGAACGTCTCCGCCGCGACGAGCAGCGACACGCCCGCCTGGTTCAGCACGTACTCGAGTTCGTGCGAGCGGTAGGCGGGGTTGATGTTGACCAGGATCGCGCCGACCTTCGCGCTGGCGTACTGCAGAAGCGTCCACTCCGGACAGTTCGGCGCCCAGATCCCCACGCGGTCGCCCTTGGCCACGCCGCGGGAGAGCAGCCCCAGCGCGAGGGCGTCGACGTCGGCGGCGAACTCGCGGTAGGTCCAGCGCCGACCGCTGCCGTGGTCGACGAGCGCGTCCCGGTCCGGATGCGCTCGCGCCGTGCGATCCAGGTTGTCGCCGACGGTGTCCCCGAGCAGTGGAACCTCGAACACACCCGACGAATAACTGGGCAGCACGGACACGGTCGACATGGCGGCCTCCTCGACGACGGCGTGACACCAGCAGCGAGTGTAGAGAGAGCCATGCCACAGCCGCCACCACCGCGAGGGCTTCGCGGCACGGGACAATGAAGGCGTGCGAGCGATACTGAACGTGATCTGGTTGGTGCTGTCCGGGTTCTGGTTGGCACTCGGCTACCTCGTGGCGGGCATCGTGTGCTGCCTGCTGATCGTGACGATCCCGTTCGGGCTCGCCTCGTTCCGCATCGCGGCCTACGCGCTGTGGCCGTTCGGGCGGACAGTCACCGAACGCCGCACCGCCGGCTTCCCGTCCCTGCTGGGCAATGTCGTCTGGCTGGTGTTCGCGGGGTGGTGGCTCGCGCTCGTCCACGTCGTCACCGGCCTCGCGCTGTGCGTCACGATCATCGGCATCCCGCTGGGCATCGGGAACTTCAAGATGGTGCCGGTGTCTCTGCTGCCGCTGGGCAGGGAAATCGTGTCGACCCAGTGAGAGTCCGGCTCAGGCCCCGCCGAGCACCCGGTTTCCCGGTGCCGGGCCTGGGAACCCGATCGGATGTCCCACGACACCGCCGATCTCCAACGCGTCGCCGAGTCGGCCTTCGGCTGGTCGCTCACCTCCGAGCAGCTGGCCGCGATGCGTCCCCTCCTCGACGGCCGTGACGTGCTGGCGGTGATGCCCACCGGCTCCGGCAAGTCGGCCATCTACCAGGTGCCGACCGTCCTGCTGTCCGGGCCGACCGTCGTGGTGTCGCCGCTGATCGCACTGCAGCACGACCAGCTGGACCACCTCGACGACGCCGACGTCCCCGACGCCGTCGCCGTGAACTCCACCCAGGGCAGCGGAGAGGAGAAGCAGGCGTGGCGTTCGGTGCGCACCGGCGACACCGAGTACCTGTTCCTCTCCCCCGAGCAACTGGCCAAAGAGGAGACACTCGCCGAGCTGCGCCGGGCCTCGCCCGCGCTCGTGGTGGTGGACGAGGCGCACTGCGTGTCGGACTGGGGGCACGACTTCCGTCCCGACTACCTGCGTCTGCGCCATGCCATCGACCGCATGGGACGGCCACCCGTGCTCGCGCTCACGGCCACGGCGGGCGGGCCGGTGCGCGACGACATCGTCGAACACCTCGGCATGCGCGACCCGGTCCGCCTCGTCACGGGCTTCGACCGCCCGAACCTGCACCTCGCGGCCACCCGGGTGACCGACGACGACCGGCGCCGGGAACTCGTGTGCGCGTGGGTGTCGGAGGCTGCGAAGCCCGGGCTCGTCTACACCCCGACCCGAGCCGAGGCGGAGCAGTTCGCCGAGGCGCTGACCGAACGCGGGGTGCGAGCGGAGGCCTTCCACGCCGGACTGTCCCGCAAGGAGCGCGACCGCGTCCAGAACGCCTTCATGAACGACGAGGTGGAGGTGGTGGCGGCGACCTCCGCGTTCGGTATGGGTATCGACAAGCCGGACGTCCGGTTCGTCGTCCACTCGGCACCCACCGACTCGCTGGACTCCTACTACCAGCAGATCGGCCGCGCGGGACGCGACGGCGAACGCGCCGACGCGCTGCTCGTGCACCGGCCCGAGGACTACCGGCTGCAACGCTTCCTCACGTCGCGCTCGCTCGACGTCGAGAAGGTGCGGGAGGTCGCGGAGACGGTGCGCGACCACGACGGCACGCCGAGCCCGGCGGACGTCGACGCGGAGGTCGAGCAGTCCCACCGCAGTGCGATGAACAGCCTCAACCTGCTGGAGGAAGCCGGTGTCGTCGAGGCCGACGACCGCGGCGAGTTCGTCTACCAGGGCGGAGAACGGCCTCAGGAGGCCGTCGAAGCGCAGTTCGAGCGACAGCGCACGCTCGACCGCTCCCGCATCGAGGTCCTGCGCGAGTACGCGGAAACCCGGTCGTGTCGCCGGCAGTTCCTCCTGGGGTACTTCGGCGAGTCACTCGACGAGCCCTGCGGCTTCTGCGACACGTGCGAACAGGGCACCGCCGAAGCCCACGCCCCGCCGAAGCGGGAGGACACGGAGTTCGGTGTCGACACGCCCGTCGAACACGCCGAGTGGGGCCACGGCGTCGTCGTGAACCACGAGGCCGACCGGCTGACGGTGCTGTTCGACGAGGTCGGTTACCGGACGCTGTCGCTGGCCGCCGTGCGCGAGAACGACCTGCTCAGTCCCGTTCGCTGACGGTGTCGGCGTCGGTCTCGTCGGTGGGCTCGTAGGGCAGTTCGACGACCAGGCACGGCCCACCCGCGAACAGGCCCGCGTCGATGCCGAGGGCCTTTCCTCCCGCGTACAGGTGCGGCGCGTCGAGCTCCACCGGATGGACGCCGACCTGGTCGGCGATGACGCTGTGGCCGTGCACCACGCGTTCGCCGCCGAGCTGCTGGAGCAGCTCGTTCGCGGCCTCCACTCCCTCGGGGCCGCGGAACGCGAACCGGGTCGTCATCCTCCGCCACACGTCCCACCACTGCCCCAGGTCGTCCCCGGTCAGGATGGCGCGCACGGCGTCGTTGACCTCCTCGACCGTGTCTCCCCAGTCGAGGTATTCCAGGGTGTCGGAGTGCACGAGCAGGTGGTCGGCGACCACCGCCGCCACCCGCCGCGACGTCAGCCACTCGACGTGCTCGTCGGTGAGAGCCTTCTGGTCGGACGGCTGACCGCCGTTGACCGCCCAGCTGCGCTCGAAGCTGCGGCCGGGCCCGCCCGCCGCGTCGACGGGCACGAGCGTGTCCCCGTAGCGGTGCATGCCGAGCAGCAGGATCTCGTGGTTGCCGAGAAGGCTGTCGACGAACCCGCCCGCCTCCGGAGCCTGCCGCTGCAGCGACCGCACCAGGTCGATCGCACCGACCCCGTCGGGTCCGCGGTCGACGAAGTCACCCAGGAACCACAGGTGGGCGTCGGCCCCGGTCCAGTTGTCGTTGTCGTCGACGAGGCCGGCGTCCTGGAGCGCCTCGGCCAGCTCGTCACGATGGCCGTGCACGTCGCCGACGACGAACGTGGGATGGTCCTTCACGCCCCGACGATAAGCCCTGGTCCCGAGGCCACCGGGATCAGCCCGCCCGGAACGGGTCGGCGGTGCGGCCCACGAGATCGGCGATCGAGTCGACGACCATGGTCGGGCGGAACGGGTAACGCTCGGCCGACTCCCGGGTCGAGATGCCGCTGAGCACCAGCACCGTGTGCAGCCCGGCCTCGATGCCCGAGTGGATGTCGGTGTCCATCCGGTCACCGATCATCACGGTGTGTTCACTGTGCGCGCCGAGCGAGCGCAGCGCCGAGCGCATCATCAGCGGGTTCGGCTTGCCGACGTAGTAGGGCGAACGTCCGGTGGCGCGCTCGATGAGCGCCGCTACCGATCCGGTGGCGGGAAGCGAACCCTCCCGGCTCGGCCCCGTGGGGTCGGGGTTCGTGGCGATGAACCGCGCGCCCCGCTCGATGAGCCGGATGGCCCTCGTTATCGCTGTGAAGCTGTACGTCCTGGTCTCGCCGAGCACCACGTAGTCGGGGTCGACGTCGGTGAGCACGTAACCGGCCTCGTGCAGCGCGGTCGTCAGGCCCGCCTCGCCGATCACGAAGGCCGATCCGCCCGGACGCTGGTCGCGCAGGAACCGGGCGGTGGCCAGCGCGGAAGTCCAGATGGCCTCCTCCGGCACGTCCAGGCCGGTGTGCAGCAGGCGGGCCCGCAGGTCGCGGGGGGTGTAGATCGAGTTGTTGGTGAGCACGAGGAACCGCGCGCCGCGCGCTCTCAACTCCTCCAGGAACTCGTCGGCGCCGGGCACGAGATGTTCCTCGTGCACCAGCACACCGTCCATGTCGGTGAGGTAGTTCCACTGCAACGGCTCGGACTCCTCGCGCTGGGCGGGCTGCTCGGTCATGGTTGCCAGCCTATTGCGCCGAGCGCCCGACCAGGGCCTAGCCTCGGCTCACCCCCTGTGTTCCCACAGCGGCGTGCAGCGACACCGCCGCAGCCTTGACCGCCAGCCGTACGGGTGTCCCGGGGTCGAGACCGAGGTCGGCCACCGAAGCCGGGGTGAGGTCGGCGCTGATGCCCTCCCCCGTGCGCAGCCGTACCACGGGCCCGTGTGGTTCCACGGCCGTGACCACGGCGTCCACCACGTTGCGTGGGGAGCCGCCGACCTCCGCGTTCCTCGGATGGACGGCCACCGCGCCCGGCTCGAACACCGCCACGGCGGCGTCACCGTCGTCGAGGTCGTGAACGGGTACGCCGAAGAATCGCAGCCCGCTCGCCGTGCGCACGGCGGCGGTCGCACCGCTCCGGACCGCCACACCCGCCACCAGGTTCATCCCCACGAGCCGGGCGGTGAACGCCGTCCTGGGCGAGGCGAGCACCTCGCGGGTCGGCCCCCGCTCCACGATCCTCCCCTGGGCCAGCACGGCCACGTGGTCGGAGAGGGTGAGCGCGTCGAGCGGATCGTGGGTGACCAACACGGTGGTCAGCCTGCGGCCGCCGTCGCGCAGGACCCGCCGCAGCAACCCGCGCACGGCGGGGGCGGCGTCGACGTCGAGGGCGGCCAGCGGCTCGTCGAGCAGCAACAGTTCGGGGTCCCCGGCGAGCGCCCTCGCGAGCGCGACGCGCTGGGCCTGCCCTCCGGAGAGCTCCGTCGGCGTACGGTCGGCGAGGTCCTCCGCCTCCACCTCGGCGAGCCACCGCCGGGCGACGTCCCGCGCACGGGCTCGGGGAGCACCCTGCGATCGGGGTGCGAAGGCCACGTTGTCCAGCACGGACAAGTGAGGGAACAGCAACGCCGTCTGGGCGAGCAGCCCGACACCGCGCCGGTGCGGCGGCACGTGCACCCCGTCGCCGTCGAGCACGCGCTCACCCAGCCGGACCCGCGCCCGCTCCGCCCGCACGAGCCCGGCCAGACACGACAGCACCGTGGACTTGCCCGCCCCGTTCGGGCCGAGCACGGCCAGCACCCCGCCGTCGGGCACCTCCAGCTCCAGGGACAGCGCGAACGCGGCCCGGCTCACCGTCAGTTCGGCCCGCAGCGTCACGACCGCACTCCCTCCAAGGCCTTCGGCCTCGCCACCACGATCACCAGCACGGCCACCACCACCAGCAGCAACGACAACGCCACGGCGCTGTCGACGTCGGCCTCCGCCTGGTGGTACACCTCCACGGGCAGCGTCCGCGTGACTCCTTCGAGGCTGCCCGCGAACGTGATCGTGGCGCCGAACTCGCCGAGCGCTCGGGCGAAGCTCAACACCGCGCCCGACCCGAGGGACGGCAGCAGCAACGGCACGGTCACCCGGCGGAACACCGTCCACGGCCGCGCGCCCAGCGTGGCGGCCACCCGCTCGTACCGGTCACCCGACGCCCGCAGCGCGCCTTCGAGACTCACCACGAGGAACGGCATGGCCACGAACGTCTGCGCGAGCACGACCGCGGACGTCGTGAACGGCACCCGGATCCCGGCGGCGACGTCGAGCAGGTAGCCGAGCATGCCGTTGCGGCCCAGGAGGAACAGCAACGCGAGCCCACCCACCACGGGCGGCAGCACCAGAGGCAGGAGCACCACGGCGCGCAGCAACCGCACACCGCGCGCGGTCGACCGGGCGAGCACGACGGCCAGCGGCACACCGAGCACGACGCACAGCGCGGTGGACACGGTGGCCGTGACCAGCGACAGGCGCAGCGCGTTCAGCGACGCCGACGTGCCGAGCAGCTCGGGCACCCGGGCGAGGTCGATGCGCACCACGAGTCCCACGACCGGCAACACGACCAGGGCGAGTGCCACGCTCGCGGGCACCCACAGCACTCTCGGTACGCCCGCCGCGACCTCCCGGGGTCGACGGTCACCCCGGGAGACCAAACCCGGCCTCCCGCAGCAGCCGCCTGCCCTCCTCGGACAGCACCAGCTCGACGAACCGGTGCGCCGGCTCCGTCCGCTCCGCCGCCGCGGGCACCGCGATGGGATAGGTGTTCACCACCTCCGCCGCCTCGGGGAACGCCACCTCCTCCACGGCGTCGGAGTTGGCGACGTCGGTGGCGTACACCAGACCCGCGTCGGCCTCACCGACCTCCACCTTCGTCAGCACCGAACGCACGTCGGCCTCCTCGCTCGCCGGGCGCAACGTCACCCCGGTGCGCCGCTCCACCTCCTCGGTCGCCGACCCGCAGGGCACGGCGGGCGCGCACACCACGAGCGTGACACCGGGGCCGGCGAGGTCGGCGAACCGCGTGATGCCGGCCGGGTTCCCGCGTGGCACCGCGATGGCGAGCGTGTTCGTCGCGAACGTCTCCGGCGGGCCGTCCAGCAGGCCGTCGGTCTCCAGCTGCCGCATCGGCTCGGTGTCGGCCGAGGCGAACACGTCGGCGGGCGCTCCCTCCGCGATCTGCTGGGCCAGCCGCGACGAGCCCGCGAAGTTCAGACGGACGTCCACGCCGTCGTGGGTCTGCTCGAAGCGGTGCTCCAGCTCGGTGAAGACGTCGGTCAGCGACGCCGCCGCGAAGACGGTCACCACCCGCTCGTCGCCGCCTCCGCACGCGGTGGCCACCAACCCGGCGACACACAGCGCAGCGCCCGCCGACACCGAGCGACGAAGCCGCCTCATCGCGACTCCCCACGGTCGCCGGCCGGGGCCGGCGTCTCGACGATGACCTGCGTCGCCTTGACCACGGCGACCGCCAGCACGCCGGGTTCGAGCCCGAGTTCGGAGACGGCCTCGGAGCTCATCAGGGACACGATCCGGTTGGGCCCGCACTGCAGCTCGACCTTCGCCATCACGGTGTCGGCGACCACCTCGGTGACGAGGCCGACGAACCGGTTCCTCGCCGACCGCGCCACCCCGGTCGGGTCGGGCGAGACGTCGGCCTCCCGCCGGGCGAACGCCGCGAGCTCGGCCCCGTCGAGGGTCTTGCGGCCCGCCGAGTCGGTGTGTTCGGTCAGCAGCCCGGCCCTGGTCCAGCGGCGCACGGTGTCGTCGCTGACGCCCAACAGCCGAGCCGCCTCGGAGATCCGAAAATGCGGCACGATTCGGATCGTAGGCCCGCATCTGCGGATGCGGTAGTCGCGCGGACGGCGCCGAATGTGAGCCACTCCATTTTCGTCGCATCCGGCAGTAGGCTGGGAACGGTGACGGGAGTGGACCTCGGCATCCCCACGGTGCCCACCGCGCGCACGGCCCCCGATCGGCCGCGGCCGGACAACCCTGCGCTCGTCGACAGCTTCGGCCGCGTGGCCACCGACCTGCGGGTCTCGGTGACCGACCGCTGCAACCTGCGGTGCACCTACTGCATGCCCGCCGAAGGCCTCGACTGGATGCCTCACCAGCAGATTCTGTCCGACGACGAACTCGTGCGGCTCGTCGACATCGCGGTGCGGCTGCTCGGCATCACCGACATCCGGCTCACGGGCGGTGAACCGCTCCTGCGCCCCCACCTCGAAGACCTCGTCGCGCGGATGGCCGAGCTGACGCCCCGCCCGCGCCTCGCCATGACCACCAACGGCGTCGGCTTCGCCAAACGTGCCCAGGCATTCGCCGACGCGGGGCTCGACCGCATCAACATCTCCCTCGACACCGTCGATCCCGAGACGTTCGAACGCATGACGCGCCGCAACCGGCTCCGCCACGTGCTCGACGCACTCGCCGCGGCCCGGGATGCGGGCCTGGACCCGGTCAAGGTCAACGCGGTGCTGATGCGCGGCATCAACGATCACCAGGCCGCCGACCTGCTGCGATTCGCCCTCGACCACGGCTACCACCTGAGGTTCATCGAGCAGATGCCGCTCGACGCCCAGCACGGCTGGAGCCGCGCCGACATGATCACCGCGGACGACATCCTGGCGATGCTCAGCGCCGAGTTCGAGCTCACGCCGAGCCCGGCCGAGCGTGGTGGCGCCCCGGCCGAGCGCTGGCTGGTGAACGGCGGCCCGCAGGAGGTCGGCATCATCCCCTCGGTGACCCGGCCGTTCTGCGCCGCGTGCGAACGGACCCGCCTCACCGCCGACGGCGCCGTGCGCTCGTGCCTGTTCAGCACCACCGAGACCGACCTGCGCGGCCTGCTCCGGGAGGGCGCCGACGACGAACGCATCGCCGACGCGTGGCGCGACGCGATGTGGGGCAAGCTCGCAGGGCACGAGATCAACGAATCCGGTTTCGCGCAACCGATCCGTCCGATGAGCGCGATCGGCGGGTGAAACCGGCCCCGTCCACCCCAGCGACGAAGGAGCGGTCGATGAGCACGACAGGCGCCGACGAGGTGGTCGAGACCTCCCAGCAGGCCGACCCACACACGGTGACGGTGCGGGTGCGGTACTTCGCCTCGGCCCGCGCGGCCCGAGGCACGGAACACGAGGTGATCCAAATCCCCGCGTCGGCGACCGTGGCCGACGCCGTCGAACACCTGCGCACCGCACACCCCGACAGCCTGGCCCGCATTCTGGAGGCCGCGAGCTTCCTCCTCGACGGCGTGGCGGTGCGCGACCTCGACCGCCCGCTTCCCGACGGGGCGGAGCTGGACGTCCTCCCGCCCTTCGCGGGGGGCTGAGGCCGCCCACAGCCTTTTTCTCGCACCCATCCCGGAGACCGAGGGCCCCGCGGGCGCGGGGCCCTCGGTCTGTCTCGAGCCGGTTCGACACACCCTCACGCGACCGCGAACGGTCTGAACCAGGATGCCCGCGGGCACCGGAGAGCACGCAGCTTTTTGCCCGATTCAGCCGATTCGGAGACCGCGGGATCGTCGACGCCCGACACTGAGCGGGGCCCGAACCAACCCACTCGACCCCTGCCACGAACGGAGCAGAGCGGTCTAGACCCGGGTGACTCAGACCTCACTTTGGGTGAAATATTTCAGAAGGGAAACGGAGTCATAACGGCTCTCTGATCAGCGAAAATACCAGAATCGCAGAAGGTTGCGTCTCGTTACTGTGACCCACCACACGCCTACAAAGATTTCCGATCACGCTCAGGGTTACGTACCGTCGCATTTCGGTTGGCCCCGAACCGACCACGACCGGGATTCCGCGCACCGAGCCCAGTCCGGCGGAAACCCCGGAACCGAAACCCCGAGCAACTGAACTTCTCGGACTGGGACAGGAAGGAACCGGCATCCCCCGGTGCCGGTTGCCGATCGCCCCGCGGTCGGCCGGACCCCGTGTCCGCCTTGCGACCTCGTAGGTGCGGAAGTCGAACGAGTCAACATGGCTTACCGAGGCAAGCACCGCAAACCGTCCGCCGCGTCCCGCAACCTCGCTCGCGTCGCCGTCGCCGGTATCGCCGTCGGCGCGCCGCTGGCGATCGCGGCCACCCCGGCCCACGCCGACAGCGTGAACTGGGACGCCATCGCCGAATGCGAGAGCGGCGGCGACTGGAGCATCAACACCGGTAACGGTTACTACGGTGGCCTGCAGTTCAGCCTCAGCACGTGGCAGGCGTACGGCGGCACGGGTATGCCCCACGAGACCTCCCGAGAGCAGCAGATCGCCGTGGCCGAGCGCGTCCTCGACGGACAGGGCATCGGCGCCTGGCCGGTGTGCGGCGCTCGCGGCTCCGACGGCGGCAGCTACCAGGGCACCAACACCGACGGTGCGGCCGGCAGCAGCAGCGACAGCGGCAACAGCAGCGGTTCCGGCGAGTCCACTCAGGAGAGTGCTCCCGCCCCGGCCGCGTCGCCTGAGCCGTCCACGCCTTCCACGCCGTCCGGTGTCGCCAAGTCGAACCCCGAGGGCGACTACGTCGTCAAGAAGGGCGACACGCTCAGCGGGATCGCGAAGGAGCACAAGATCGAGGGTGGCTACCTCGAGCTGGTCGAGCTGAACGACGGCTACATCTCCGACCCCGACTACATCGTGGTGGGCCAGAAGATCGCCACCGAGTGATCTTCTCCGGCCACCCGCACTCGCGCCCGTACGCGCGTGCGGTGAAGGTCCCACCGCTGTCCCCCGGGCGGTGGGGCCTTCACCCGGCCACGAGGATTCCCGTGACAGCGCCGGATCGCGGAACGTCGACGGCGTGGTGACATCGCCGCTAGGGCGAGTTCACCCACTCGTCGGTGCCGTCACCGAACCACTGGTGCTTCCACACCGGCAGGCGCGCCTTCACCTCGTCGACAAGATCGGAGCACGTGGCGAACGCCTCCGCGCGGTGGTCTGCCGCCACCGCGCACGCCAACGCGACGTCGCCGATCTCCAACGAACCGAGCCGATGGCTGACCGCCACCGCTCGGACGCCCTCGCGATGGGACACGACGTCCGACACGACCCGTGCCAGGACGTCGCCCGCCGTCGGATGTCCTTCGTAGTGCAGGGCGGTGACGGTGCGTCCCCCGTCGTGATCGCGGACCACGCCTTCGAAGGTGACGACGGCGCCCGCGCCCGAGTCCGCCACCAGGCGGGCGTGTTCCTCGACCGACAGCGGTTCCTCGGTCACGTGTGCCAGCGCGATCCGGACCTGGCCGCCGTTGCCGCTGCCCTCCGACACCGGCTGGTCGTGCGGGGCCTCCGAGGAGGCGGGTGACCCCGACTTCGCCGATCCGGCGTGGTCTCCACCGGCGATCTGGTCGAGTGCGTGGTCCAGGACGCGGTCCAGCACCGCCAAGCCGTCCTTCACTCCGCCGCGGGAGCCGGGCAGGTTCACCACCAGCGTGCGGCCCGCGACGCCGGCACGCCCGCGCGACAGCATCGCCGTGGGCACGGCGTCCTGGCCCGCCGCCCGGATCGCGTCCGCGAGCCCGGACAGCTCCAGGTCGAGCACGCTCGCCGTGGCCTCCGGTGTGCGGTCGGTGGGCGAGACACCCGTGCCGCCCGTCGTGAGCACCAGATCCACGTTCTCGGCCACGCACTCACGCAACGCCGTCGCGACCGGGTCGCCGTCCTCCACGATCCGAGGTTCGGCCACCTCGAACGCGCGCTGTTCGAGCCACTCCCTGATGACCGGTCCCGTGCGGTCGGGATGAATCCCGGCCGCGGCCCGGTTCGACGCCACGATCACTCGCGCGGTCCGGCTCATGAGTCCTCCTGGGTCCCGTCCTCGTGCGTCGCCGAGTCGGCGCGACGCCACAGTCCGGACTTCCCGCCCTCCTTGCGCACCAGCCTCACCCCGTCGAGCGTCGCCTCCGGGTCCACGGCCTTGATCATGTCGTGGAGGGCGAGCCCCGCCACGGCGACCGCGGTCAGGGCCTCCATCTCGACCCCGGTGCGGTCACTCGTCTTGGCGACGGCGGTGATGGCCACGCTGTCGACCCCGAGGTCGAAGTCGATGTCCACCTTGGTGAGGGCGATCTGGTGACAGAGCGGGATCAACTCGGAGGTCCGCTTGGCGCCCATGATGCCCGCGATGCGGGCGGTGGCCAGCGCATCGCCCTTGGGGAGGCCACCCTCTGCCAGCAGTCCGAGGACCTCGGCCGTCGTGCGCACCGTGCCGGACGCCACCGCGGTGCGGGCGGTGACGTTCTTCGCGGAGACGTCGACCATCCGGGCCGAACCCGAGTCGTCGACGTGGCTCAGTTCACTCACGCACCCGAGACTACTGCGTCCTTTCGGGCTGCGGCCTTGACGGCCTCGGCCACCGCCGGAGCCACGGCGGCGTCGAACACGCTGGGCACGATGTAGGAGGCGTTGAGGCGATCGTTCACGACGTCGGCGATGGCGTCGGCCGCCGCCAGCAGCATGTCGTCGTCGATCTTGTGCGCCTGGGCGTCGAGCAGTCCCCGGAACACCCCCGGGAAAGCCAACACGTTGTTGATCTGGTTCGGGTAGTCGCTGCGCCCGGTCGCCACGACGGCGGCGTGCCGCTGCGCCTCCAGCGGGTCGATCTCCGGGTCCGGGTTGGCCAGCGCGAACACGACCGGATCGTCGGCCATCGTGACCAGCTGTTCGGTTCCGAACAGGTTCGGCGCGGACACACCGATGAACACGTCGGCGCCGACGAGTGCCTCATGCAGCGTGCCCGACTGACGCTCGGTGTTCGTGTGCTCGGCGATCCAGCGCAGGTTGTCGTCGAGGCCGGGGCGCTCGGGGTGCACGATGCCGTCGATGTCGACCGCGATGATGTCGCCCGGCTTCTTCCGCGTGAGCAGCCGGATGATCGCCGACCCCGCCGCGCCGACGCCGCTGACCACGATGCGGCACTGCTCGATCGGCTTGTCGACGACCCGCAGCGCGTTCCGCAGCGCGGCGACCACGACGATGGCGGTGCCGTGCTGGTCGTCGTGGAACACCGGGATGTCGAGCTGGTCGCGCAGCCGGCGCTCGATCTCGAAGCAGCGCGGTGCCGCGATGTCCTCCAGGTTGATGCCCGCGTAGACCGGCGCGAGCGCCTTCACGATCCTGATGATCTCCTCGGTGTCCTGGGTGTCCAGACACACCGGCCAGGCGTCGACGTCGGCGAACTTCTTGAACAGGGCGGCCTTGCCCTCCATCACCGGCAGCGCGGCGGCAGGCCCGATGTTGCCGAGGCCCAGCACGGCGGTGCCGTCGGTGACGACCGCGACCGTGTTGCGCTTGATGGTGAGCCTGCGGGCGTCGTCCGGGTTCGAGGCGATGGCCTGGCACACGCGGGCGACACCGGGGGTGTAGGCGCGGGAGAGATCGTCACGGTTGCGCAGCGCGACCTTGGGCGTGACCTCCAGCTTGCCGCCCAGGTGCATCAGGAACGTGCGGTCGGACACCTTCCGCACGTGGACACCGGGCAGTTCGTCGAGTGCCTTGGTGATGTCGTCGGCGTGATCGCCCGACGACACGTTGGCCGTGATGTCGACGAGGATCGCATCAGGCCGCGACTCGACGATGTCGAAGGCGGTGAGGACGCCACCCACCCGGCCGACGGCTGTGGTGAGGTCGCCTGCCGCGCTCGCCGACGGCGGTGCCTCCAGTCGCACGGTGATCGAGTAACCGGGACCGGGAACGGGCATGGGTCTCCCCCCGCATCAATGAATGCCGCTGGATTCGCGGGAAAAGCCTATCGGCATGCGGGAGGTCACATTCGGCCGGATGGGTGACTCGTCAGTAACCTCTCGGCGGACTACGCCGACCTGTTGATCTCCGTCTCGGGGTGCACGTACGGCACGGTGTCGAGCGGGAAGGTCACCTCACCGAACGGCGAGAGCGCGCCCTGCCGGTCGGCCGCGAGCTCGGTGACAGCGTGCTCGGCGTCCGGCCACTCCGGGTCGATCCGATGCCGCAGCTTGTCCTTGTCGGCCTTGGCCACGTCGTCCTCCATGTACTCGACCAAACGACTGACCATAGTGTGCCCGATGCCGGGGGCCGAAGGATATGGTGGTGGCGATGGCCGCCTCCTCGCTCGCGGACTGGCTGCGTTCCCTGCCTGACGACGCGCTGGCCGATCTGCTGCGCGCGCGGCGTGATCTCGCCACCCCTCCCCCCGCCAACTCCGACGTGCTGGCCACCCGTGCCGGGACGGCCGGTTCGGTCGCGCGGGCCTGCGAGAACCTCGACAACGCGGCCCTCGCCGTGCTCGAGACGCTGCTGGTGGCCGGTGCGGACGAAACGCCCGTGAGCGTCGAACGGCTCGCGCGGCTCCTCCCCGTCGTGCCTTCGAACGCGCTCGATCGGCTGCGCTCGCTCGCCCTCGCGTGGGGACCGGACGAGGCCGTGTGCGTGCCCGCCGCGGCGCGCGAGGTGTTCGGACCGTTCCCGGGCGGCCTGGGTGCCTCGTCCGCGGAGCTCGCCGGCCTCGACCCGGACGTGGTCGCGGCGCGGCTGGCCGACGTGGGCGAGGACGAGCAGGCACTGCTGTCCACCCTGTCGAGCGGGTCACCACTCGGACGCACCCGTGACGCGGCCACCGACGTACCGCTGGACGAGGCCGTCACACCCGTGCAGAAACTGCTGGCCCGGGGCCTGCTGCTGCGGCGCGACGCGCAGACCGTCGAGCTGCCCCGCGAGGTGGGGCTCGCCCTGCGCGGCGGCCTCGTCGTCGACCGCGCGGCCCTGACCGAGCCCGAGCTCCCCGTCGAGCACCACGAGCAGTCCCGAGTGGACGCCGCCGCCGCGGGTGAGGCGATGGAGTTCCTCCGGCACGCCGAAACGCTGCTGCGCACGTGGTCGCACCAGCCGCCACCCGTGTTGAAGTCCGGCGGCCTCGGCGTGCGCGAGCTGCGCCGACTCGCCCGCGACCTGGACGTCGACGAACGTCGCGCCACGCTGCTGGTGGAGCTCGTCGTCGGGGCGGGCCTCGTCGCCTCGGACGAGAGCACCTCACCGGAGTGGGTGCCCACGATGCTGACCGACTCCTGGCTCTCGACCCCGCCGTCCGGCCGCTGGCTGACGCTCGCCCACGCGTGGTTGGACCTGCCGCGGATGCCCGGGCTCGCCGGCGGCCGGGACGCGCGCGACAAGGTCGTCGTGCCGCTGTCGGAAGAGCTGCGCAGGCCACTGGCACCCGCGATGCGTCGTCGCGTGCTGAGTACGCTCGCCGACCTCCCCGGTGGCGCCGGTGTCGCGGTCGACGACCTCGTCGCGTTGCTGGCCTGGCGGGCGCCCCGCAAGGGCGGCCGGGCCCGCGACACAGCCGTGCGCGACACGATGTCCGAGGCCACCGCTCTCGGCGTCGTGGCGCTCGGAGCCCTCACCACCGCCGGAAGTGCGCTCCTGGACGGCGATCAGCACGGCGCGGCGGCGGCGATGGCCGACGCTCTCCCCGAACCGGTGGATCACGTCCTCGTGCAGGCCGACCTCACCGTCGTCGCGCCAGGCCCCCTGGAGCCCGATCTCGCCCGCATGATCGAGGCCGTCGCCGACGTCGAGTCGGCCGGACACGCCACGATGTACCGCGTCGGCGAGACCTCCGTGCGCCGCGCGCTCGACAGCGGCCGCACCGCCGACGAGCTGCACGAACTCTTCCGCACCCGGTCGCGGACCCCCGTGCCGCAGTCGCTGTCGTACCTCATCGACGACGTCGCCAGGCGGCACGGGCGGCTGCGCGGCGGCGTGGCGTCGTCGTTCCTGCGCTGCGACGACGAAGTGCTGTTGACCGAGGTCATGAGCACCCCGGCCGCCACCGAACTGGAGCTGCGCCGGATCGCGCCGACCGTGGTCGTCAGCCCGTTCCCGTTGGCGGAGGTACTGGACACCCTGCGCGCGGCCGGGTTCGCACCCGCCGCGGAGGGCCCGGACGGGCGGATCCTCGACCTCAGGCCGAGCGGACGGCGCATCCCGGCGCGCAGCCGCCCGTCGCGGCGGACCGAGCCGAGCCGGGTCGGTCCCCTCGGAGCGGACCAGCTCACCGCCGTCGTCGCACACGTGCGTGCCGGCGACAAGGCCGCCCGCAGCCGGAAGGGGTCGATGGTGCGCCTGCCCGCGGGCGGCGGAGCGGACACCTCGGCCACCATGGCGTTGCTGTCGGCCGCCGCGCGGGATCAGCGGGAGGTCTGGATCGGCTTCGTCGACTCGCACGGCACCGCCACCCAACGCGTGCTCACCCCGGTGCGGGTCGGCGCCGGGATGCTGGAGACGAGCACCGGCGAGCGGTATCCGCTGCACCGCATCACGTCGGCCGCGCTCGTGGAGGAGTGAGCACGCGGCGTACGGGAAGCGCGGACACGCGTGCGCAGCCTGCGGACACGCGTGCGTGGCACGCGGACACGGTGTCGACAGGGACGGCGGTTACAGGGAGCGCAGGCCGTTCAGGATGCGCTGCATGAAATCGCGGGAGCCCTGGTCGGCCAGGACGAATCCCGGGCGCTGGATCTCCACCGCGCGCGCCTCGGAGAGGTCGTCCACCAGCACCTTCACCACACCCAACGGCAGCCGGGCGAACGCCGCGATCTCCGCCACCGAGTGCACGTCCACGCACAGGTCGCAGATGAACCGCTGCTCCGGCGACACCACACCCTCGTAGCGCCGTCCGCTCTCGGTGGTCACCACCAGGGCTTCGAGCGCGAGCTCCTTCGCCGGCTTCGTCCGCCCCCCGGTGCGGGCGTACGGGCGGACCAGCGACCGGTGGGTGAAGTGCGGCGGCGCCGGCGCCTTCCTCGGCTGCGCCGGGACACCCGCGGGCGGGCGCGGGGCCCTGGGCGTTCCGGCCGACAGACCCGCCCCCGTTTGGTCACGCACCCGTCGAGCGAGGTGCGTGACCCCGGAGACCAGGCTCAGGTCGAACTTGCTGGGCTGGTCGAACGCCTCTCTGTCGGTGGGCTTGTTCAGCGCCTCCCACTCGTCCACGCCCTCACCCACGCACGCCGCCCGAGAGCTGCGCCCGCAGTTCGGGCGTGAGCTGCTGCCCCACCCGGTCGACGAGCAGGGTCATCTCGTAGGCGACCGTGCCGATGTCGGAGCCGGGGGACGCGAGCACGGCCAGGCAGGAACCGTCGCTGATCGACATGAGGAACAGGTACCCGTTCTCCATCTCGACCACGGTCTGGTTCACGACACCTCCGTCGAAACAACGCGCGGCGCCGTGCGTCAACGACACGAGTCCGGACGCGACCGCCGACAGCTGCTCCGCCCGAGCCTCGGGCAAGCCCTGCGAGCTCGCGAGCAGTAGCCCGTCGGCCGACACCACCACGGCGTGCGCCGCGCCCGGCACCCGGCGCACGAAATCCGTGATCAGCCAACCGAAGTCGCCCTTGTGGGCTGATGCGGTCACAGTCCCTCCTAGCCTCCCGCCCCGCTGTAGCGGCAAGACTATTAGCCTGGTCAATCCTGTCGAGCCCGATTCCCCCGACCGCCAGGCTCAATCACGCCGGTGGCCCAACGCATCACCCCGCCCGCAGCGCCATGTCATGAGCGATGGCGTGCTGGACGATCGAGATGAGCACCTGCTTGGCCGATTCCCGGTCCCGCGCGTCACAGGCCATGATCGGCACCGAGGGCGAGATGGTCAACGCGTGGCGGACGTCCTCGATCTGGTGGTGCAACAGCCGGTCGAAGCAGTTGATCGCCACGACGTAGGGCAGCTTGCGGTTCTCGAAGAAGTCGATCGACGGGAAGGCGTCCGCGAGCCGCCTGGTGTCGACCATCACCACCGCACCGATGGCACCGTGCGCGAGGTCGTCCCACATGAACCAGAAGCGATGCTGGCCCGGCGTGCCGAAGATGTACAGCACCAGGTCGGAGTCCAGCGTGATTCTGCCGAAGTCCATCGCGACCGTGGTGGTCATCTTGTTCGGCGTCTGCGACAGGTCGTCGACCGAAACGCTCGCTTCGGTCATGGACGCCTCGGTGGTCAGAGGGTCGATCTCCGACACAGCCCCGACGAGCGTCGTCTTCCCCACACCGAAACCACCGGCGACCACGATCTTGGCCGACTGGGTCGGGCCTGACGCCGCCGGCGGAGCAGCGGACGCGTCAAATTCTCCGAAGCCCACTGAGAACCCTTTCCATGAACTCGATACTGGGCCGGTCTCCCACCATGGAGGAGGAGGCGGAGTGCACGAGCACTAGACCGAGACCGGCAACGTCACCAACGAGGATTCGTACGACACCGAGCGGCATCTTGAGCAACGCGGCTACTTCGGCGACCGACCTGGTGTCGAGGCACAGCCCGCAGATGGAGCGGTGTTCGGGCACGCGCACGCGCTCCAGCCGCCTGCCCCGCTCGCTGGTGGAGATCAGGGCCTCTATGGCCAGGTCGTAGTCCGGCTTCGTCCGGCCTCGGGTGCGGAAGTACGGGCGCACGAGACCCGACGACTCCTCCGGCTCGACGTCCCTCGGGTGCCGGGGCAGCGAGGGACGCGACAACTCACCGGACCCGGGTCCCGCATCGTAGGCACCGGTGTCGTAGGAACCCGTGTCGTAGGAGCCCGTGTCGTAGGAGCCGGTGTCGCGGGCGCGGCGTCCGTAGCCGTGACCGCGATCGTCGTAACCCGACGTGGCCTCGTCGGAGAATCCGCCGCCACCCATTCCGTACAGTTCGGCGCCGGGACCGGAGAACAACGAGGAACGGCTGTAGTCGGCGAGGTCGAAGTCCGCCGGCCCCGGGGAGTCGAGCCCCCCGGAACGCAACCACTCCCCCGTGTCGAGCGGGTCGTCGACTCTCCTCGACGGGCGTCGCCCGCGGCCTCCGCGGCCCGAGAACGCCGCGTCCTCCGGCTCGCTCGGCCAACCCCCAGTCACACGGTCTCTGTCGAGCCGTCGATCACCTCGTGAGTGCCCGGTATCCACGGCGGTCTCCTCAGTGTGTTGTCACCGAACTGCGTTGTCTCACGGAAACTGCGTTGCTTGATGTCGAAGCGCTGTCTCGGAACCCGGATGTCCTACCGGCGCGAGCCCTGGAGCTGCGCCCTCAATTCCGGCGTCATCTGCTGGCCGACGCGATCCACCAGGAGCGTCATCTCGTAGACGACGAGCCCGATGTCACTGTCCGGAGCGCCGAGTACCGCGAGGCAGGAGCCGTCGGACACCGACATGAGGAACAGGAACCCGTTCGCCATCTCGACGACGGTCTGCGCGACGGGGCCACCCTCGAACACCTGCGCCGCACCGCGCGCCAGGCTCGTGAGTCCCGACGCGACCGCCGCGAGTTGGTCGGCCCTGTCCTTGGGCAGGCCACGCGAAGCCGCCAACAGCAGCCCGTCCGCGGAGACGACCACGGCATGGGCGGCACCGGGAACCCGGTGCACGAAGTCGGTGATGAGCCAAGCGAAGCTGCCTTGCTGTCCGGAGTTGCCCTTTTTCGGCGCACCCGGATGCGCTGAACCCGCGCGTGTCAACTTCTACTCCTTCGCCCCGTTGTGACGGGTGTCGTTGCCCGTCTCGTCGTACTGCTCACTCTGGGCCGACGGCTCCTTGAGCGCGTGGCGACCACTCTGGTAACCACGCTGGAAGCTCTTCATGCGGTTGCGCGCCGCCTCGGCCGATCTGGCGACGGCACTGCGTCCGGGTTCCCCGACCGTGGTGTCGGCGAACGCGTTGCCCTTGCTCGGGGAGACCGAACCCGGCACCAAGTATGCGTTGGGCACGCGCTTGGGCAGACCGGCGGGAGTCACTTCCTCGTGCTTCTCCTCGAGCAGCGCGTGGGCGGCCTGCCAGCCGGTGTCGGAGATGCTGTGCCAGCCCTCGTCCCGCGAGTCGGACGCGGTGCTCTCGGGCTCCTCGGCGTGCGTCTTCACCTCGGTATCCACCG
Organism: Saccharomonospora azurea NA-128; assembly: GCF_000231055.2. GTDB lineage: Bacteria > Actinomycetota > Actinomycetes > Mycobacteriales > Pseudonocardiaceae > Saccharomonospora > Saccharomonospora azurea. The sequence goes on from NZ_CM001466.1 coordinate 2,396,981, forward strand.
CCTCGTTCGGATCCGGGTCGGACACCGAACCAGGCTCGGCACCCCAGGCCTCGCCCACACTCGCGTCGTCGGACACCGACTCCTCGAGTGCGGGCTCCTCTTCACTGAACCACCGCGACAGCACCGACTGGTAGATCGGCAGTCTCCTGGTGGGGACGTCGTCCTCCAGTGCGCTACCGTCGCCGCCGCCCGACGGAGCGGACTCCGGGGCCTCGTCCCTCGGGACGTAGCGCGTCTCCTCGTTCGGCGACACCGACGGCACCGACGACACCGCGGAGGCGTACTCGGTCGGCTCGCCGACCTGACCGTCGTCGCCGTCCGGCGACTCGACCGGCCACTGCGGCTCTTCCGCGCCGGTCGGTGGTTCCGGCTGCAGGAGCTCGGTCGCGGGCTCTCGCACGGGTTCCGGCGGCGCCGGGCTGACGAACGGTCCGGCCGCCTTGCCGGTGCCACCGACGAGGTCGTCGAGACTGATGGGCTGGTCCAGCGGCCGCAGCCCGTTCTCCACATGGGAGGCCCCGGTCTCGCTCTGCGGAGCCGGTTCCTCGGACGCCGGGGGCTGCGTCGGTGTCGGCGGCGGCGTCGGTGTCGGCGGTGGCGGTGGTGTCGGTGGTGCCGACCTGTCGGCGTCCACCGAGGGCTTGCGCGGCGCGGGAAGCGGCGGCACCCCGGCCGGAGGGGGGGTGTCCACAAACGACGACGACGCCGACATCTCGGACCGCGTCTCGCGCGGGGCCATGGGCACCCCGGACGGGATGGACGTCGAGGACGTACCGGTGAGGAGTTCGCTCGGAACGACGACCCGGGCGATCACGCCGCCCTCGATGTCCTCGTTCTCCCGGAGCCGCACCTCGATGCCGTGCCGCTTCGCCAGCCTCGCGACCACGTACAGACCCATGCGCCGGGTCACCGACACGTCCAGGTCCGGCGGATCGGCCAGCCGCTCGTTGGCCTCGGCGAGCTGCTGCTCCGACATACCCACACCGCGGTCGGTGATCTGCACGGCCAGCGAGGTGCGGCGGGTGACCACCGCGCGCACGCTGATCTTCGTGTCGGGCTCGGAGAAGTAGGTCGCGTTGTCGAGCAGTTCCGCGAGCAGGTGCACGAGGTCGTGCACCGCCCGGCCCTGCACGGCGACCTCGGGGATCGTGCCGAGCTCCACCCGGGCGTACTGCTCGATCTCCGACACGGCGGCGCCGATGACGTCGGCGGCGGGCACCGGCTTGGACATCGTCTTGGTGAGCCCGGCGCCCGAGAGCACCAGCAGGCTCTCACCGTTGCGGCGCAGCCGCGTCGCGAGGTGGTCGAGCTCGAACAGGCTCGCGAGCTGGTCGGGGTCCTGCTCGTCGGACTCCAGCCGGTCGATGATGCCGAGCTGGCGCTCCACGAGACGCTGGCTGCGGCGCGAGAGGTTCACGAAGATGCCGTTGACGTTCTCACGCAGCAGCGCCTGCTCGGCCGCGAGTCGGATGGCGCGCTCGTGGACCACGTCGAACGACCGCGCCACTTCGCCGATCTCCTCGCGCGTGTGCACGGGGACGGGCATGACGGCGTCGCGCGACGCCTCCATGGGGTTGGGGTCGGCGAGGATGCGGCGCACCGTCTCGGGCAACCGGACGTAGGCGACCTCCAGCGCGCTCGACCGCAGCGTGCGCAGCGGGCGGGTCAGCGCCCTCGCCACCATCAGGGTCAGGGCGACGGTGGCCACCAACGTCACCGTCATCAGTCCGAAGAAGACCCACGCTGCCTGACTGGCCTGACTGGACAGTGTTTCGGCGTGGCTGCGCAGGCCGGAGAGCAGCTCGCTCTCCATCTCGCGCATCATGTCCACCGTCGCGCTGCCGTCGGTGAACAGCTGGCGCGAGCTGATGCTCAGACCGCCCTCGGTGTCGATGCTGGCGTAGGCGGTACCGATGATGCGCGCCCGGTTGTCCACCTCCGCACCCGAGACCGTGTCGGAGAACCGCTGCTGTTCGTCGAGGTTCGCGTTCGAGTTGAAGTTCCCGATGGCGGCCTCGGCGCTCGCCTGCGACGACAGGGAGCGCGAGAGCAGGTCGGAGACGAACGCGTGGTGTCCGGCGGCGATCTGCAGTGTCGCGTTCTCGCGCGCCGTGTGCTCCTTCGCCTCGGTGACGGCCTGGACCGTGGTGCCGCGGCGCAGCAACTCCCGGTCGGTCACCGACAGGTTCACCGTCCGGCCGAGGTTGACGAGCGGTTCGAGGATCGAGTTGTAGATGCTGTTGACCGTCAGCTCGGGAATGTTCGTGCTGTTGATCTTGGCCCGCAGCGGGTCGAGGGCGTTGAGCCGCTGGATCGCGCGGTCGTAGGTCCGCTGCAGCTCCTCGTCGCCGAGATCGCGCTCGGCGAGCAGGTCCCGCAGGCGGGTCACCTCCTCGTTCACCTTGGAGGTCTGCTCGTCGACGGTCCGCGTGTCGACCCAGTCGGACGACATGTCGATGGCCTGCAGGGTCCGTTCCTTCTGGAGCTCGTGCACCAGCGCCGTGACCTGCTGTGCCACCTCGACCTGTGTGACCGTGTCGTCGAACTCGCCGGCGTCACTCAACTCCGAGACAGCGCGAAGACTGCCGAAGACGAGTGCGGTCAACAGCGGAATGATCAACACGACCGCGAGCTTGTAACGGAGAGGCCAGTTGCTCAGTCGCCACCGAGACGTCGTGACCTCGGAGTCGACACCAGACTCGGTCGTGTCCTGACGCGCCGACGCCTCCTGTCCCTCCTGGCTCTGGGCCCCGTCCTTGTCGGATCCCAGCCCATCCCCGTCCGCGGTCTCAGTCTTGGGCACCGCTTTACCACCATCGTTGTCCGAGCCGGATGTCGCCGGCGTCTTGGCCGAGCACTTGTCACTCACCGTGCACGCTTACGCGACTACTGGTCACCGCCTTGGTGACCGGGCAGCGGAAGCATGCCGGGAGCCCCCCAGATGGGTCAATCCTCGTAAGGTCGGTCAGCACACCGAAACGTCGACCCGGCCGATGAGATCGGCCTGGATTACACCAAACAGTCATCTGCCCGTCACTACTTCGGTGTTCCGCCACCCCAGTTGAGACACAGAATGTAGCGAAGACCACCTTGGGATGTAAGCCCACCACCGTTGGTCCTCGTCGGACTTCACCGAGCGTGTACCTCGCGAAGGAAGCCCACAACTGCGCCGCACGACTAACCCAAAGTTAATTACACCACAACCGTAAGCATCCGAACGAGTGGACCAACACCACCGACGGATTGCACGCACGTACTCATTGTGAGTGGCGCGACGAATCTCTACAGTGACCGTGGCTCACTGAGCGACTGTGGGAGGGCTTCGCGCTCGGTCAGCTCACCGAAACTGGGTACGAACCTCACTGAGGAGTGGCTTTGCTTCGACACGGCACCCCGACGAGAAAGAAGTCCAGACCACGCCGGCTGGCCGCCGCCGTGATGGCCGCGGGCCTGCTCGCGACCACCAGCGGATGTGGATTGTTGAGCGGCGAGGAGGACGCGCCGGAGTCCCAGGGCGGTAACGGCTCCGTCGAGAAGTCCACAATCACCGTTGCGCACCTGCCCTCCATCGACGTCGCTCCCCTCTACATCGCTCAGGAGAAGGGATACTTCAAGGAGGAAGGCCTCAACGTCAAGATCGAGGTCGCCGCGAGTGGCCAGGCCGCGACGCAGAAGATGATCGGCGGCGACGCCGACATCGTGCAGTCGAGCTATGTGCCGTTCCTCCTCGCCCACACGGCCGGAACCGCTGAACTGAAGATCGTCGCCGACGCGGTTTCCGCTGCTCCGGACACCTTCGTGCTCGTCGCGAAGAAGGACGGCGAGGTGAAGTCGATCGAGGACCTCGAAGGCAAGCGGGTCGCCGTGTCGGCGCTGAAGACGATTTCCGACACGCTCGTGATGTCGGCGATGAAGGCGAAGGGTCTCGACCACAACAACGTCGAATTCGTGACGATGTCGTTCCCGGACATCTCGTCCGCCGTCGCGAAGGGCCGCGTCGACGCGGGTCTGGTGCTGGAACCGTTCCTCACGATCGGCGCCGAAAAGCACGGCGTGACTCCGATCGGGGACGTCGCCGCCGGGCCGACCAAGGACTTCCCGCTCGCCGGCTACGGTTCACTCGCCGAGTTCGTCGAGCAGAACCCGAAGACGGTCGCGGCCTTCCAGCGTGCGATGGAGCGGGCCACCCAGGACGCCCAGGACCGCGAGGTGATCGAGCCGGTCATCCAGGACACCGCCGGCATCGACGCCACCACGGCGGCGCTGGTGAACCTGCCGAACTTCCACTCCAGCCTGGACGCCTCGCGACTGCAGCGGGTGCCCGACCTGATGGTGGAGTTCGGCCTGCTGAAGAAGAAGTTCGACGTCGAGTCACTGCTCGTGAGTCCGAGTACGACCTGACGTGCGACCTCTGGTACGGAACCTTGTCGGCCTGATCGCCTTCCTGGGTCTCTGGGAACTGGTGGTCAGGTCCGGCCTGGTCAGGGAAGAAGATGTTCCACCGGCGACGGTGGTGTTGACGCGGATCGCCGATCTGCTCGGGCAGGAGGAATTCCTGCGCGACACCATCGCCACGGTGCTCGCATGGTTGATCGCCCTGGGCATCGCCGCGGCGATCGGTGTTCCGCTGGGACTCGTGCTCGGCAACTTCCCCCGCGTGCGCATCGCGACGCGCGCGCTCGTGGAGTTCCTGAGACCGATCCCGTCCGTGGCACTCATTCCGCTCATCCTGGTGTCGATCGGCGGAGGACCTGAGGCGAAGATCACTCTCGCGGTGTACGCCGCGGTGTGGCCGATCCTCTACAACACGATCTACGCGTTCGACGAGATCGACCCGCTCCTCATCGACACCGCACGGTCGTGCGGGGTCTCGAAGGCGGGCATCCTCACCTCCGTGGCCCTGCCGCACGCGGCGCCGTTCGTGTTCACCGGGCTCCGGATCTCGGCCTCGGTGGGTCTCATCGTGATCGTGAGTACGGAGTTCATCGCGGGAGCGAACGTCGGCATCGGCAGCGTCATCCTCGAGGCGGCGCACGGCGCGGGCAGAACCGACATCGTGCTCGCGGGCACCGTGGTGGCGGGACTGATCGGCTACCTCGCCAACGAGGGCCTGGAAAGGCTGAGCGGGAGGCTGTTCGGGTGGCACAAGGCGACCACGGCGGAGGTGGCATGAGCACACAATCACCATCAGCTCATGACCACCGACCGGGCCGGGGCGTGGAAGCGCTCAGGTCCTTCCTGTTGAAGTGGTCGCTCGTCCTCGCGCTCGTCGTGGCGTGGGAGCTGGGCGCGATGGCCGGGGAGAGTCCGTTCTTCCCCCGGCTCTCCGAGATCCTCTCCACGGCCGTGGAGGTCTACTTCTCGGGCCCGGCCTCCCAGCTGTTCCTCGCGGACACCGTGTTCGACGACGTGCTGCCCAGCCTGGGCAGGGTCTTCGGGAGCTGGGCGGTCGCGGTGGTGCTCGGCGTCGCGCTGGGCACGGCGTTGGGCCGGTCGCAGAGGGCACTGGACTACACGGGGCCTCTGCTGTCGTTCATGCGGGCCGTCCCGCCTCCGGCGTTGATCCCGGTGTTCCTGGTGCTCTTCGGCATCGACAACACCATGAAGGTCGTGACGATCGTGTTCGGCTCGATCTGGCCGGTCATCCTGAACACGGTGGACGGCGTGCGTTCGGTGAACCCGCTGCAGCAGGAGACGGCGCGTTCGTTCCGGACTCCGCGGCGCTACTGGGTCACCATGGTCGTGTTGCCCGCGGCCATGCCGAAGATCTTCGCGGGGATGCGGCTGAGCCTGTCCCTGGCGTTGATCCTCATGGTGATCTCGGAGATGGTCGGGGTCACGAACGGGATCGGATTCCAGCTGATCTTCGCTCAGCAGAGCTTCGAATTCCACGTGATGTGGGTGTGGATCGTGCTGCTCGGGGTGCTGGGTTACGGACTCAACGCGTTGCTGCTGGCCGTGGAGCGCCGGGTGCTGTCCTGGCAACCCACGCGGGGTACCGCGGACGCCAAGACGAAGGAAGCGTGACATGGCAACAATGCTGGAGGTGTCCGGCCTGTACCACCGCTACGGCGGTGGGGAGGGCGCTCACCTCGCGGTGAACGACCTGACGTTCACCGTGGAGACCGGGGAACTCGCGTGCATCGTGGGTCCCTCCGGGTGCGGCAAGTCGACGATGCTGCGCTGCATCTCGGGGCTCGTCAAGCCCTCCGGCGGCGAGGTGTCGTTGCAGGGCAACCGCGTGGACGGTGTGCCGGAGGACCTGGCCGTGGTGTTCCAGGACTACAGCCGGTCGCTGTTCCCGTGGTTGACGGTGCGGCAGAACGTCGAGTTCCCGCTGCGGTGGCGGCGCGACATCAGCAAGGCCGAGCGCCGCAGCAGGGCCGAGGAGGCCCTGGAGTGGGTGAACCTTCCGGGCGTGGCGGGCAAGTACCCGTGGCAGCTCTCCGGCGGCATGCAGCAACGGGTGTCGATCGCCAGGGCTCTGGCGAGGCGTCCCGCGCTGCTGCTCATGGACGAGCCGTTCGCCTCGGTGGACGCGCAGACCCGCTTCGAACTGGAGGACCTGCTGAGGAACGTGCAGTCGGCCAACGGCAGCACGGTCCTGCTGGTCACCCACGACATCGACGAGAGCGTCTACCTGGGCGACCGGGTGCTCGTCCTGTCGAAGTCGCCCGCGACGATCGTGGCCGACCTGACGGTCGACCTGCCCAAGGAGCGCGACCAGATCACGACCCGGGAGTCGCCGGAGTTCGTGTCGATGCGCGCCGAGGTGGCGCGGTTGCTCCACGGCGGCGGCGTCAAGGAGAAGGCGGACGTCGCCGGCGGAAGCTGATCCGACGCGGGCGGCGGCCGGCCGGGCCGGTCAGTCGCCGCCCGCGTGACGGCCCCGCTGGACGCCACGCTGCAGGCTCGCCATACGTGCCCGCACCGCCTCGGGCGAGCGGTTCACGGGTGGTGGGCGTTCACCACGACGATCGACGACACCGTGTCGGGGCGCGACCGGCCCGGGCACGGTGTCGTCCTCTTCGTCGGCCAACGCCGACGCGATCGCCCCGGCACCCGTCGCGGTGGGTTCGGTGCGTTCGAGATCCGTCTCGTCGTCGACGACCTCGCCCGGTCCCGTCGGCTCGCCGGGCCAGCTGACCTCGTCGGCGCCCGGGATGTCCGTCTCGGGGAACCACTGCGACAGCACGGCCTGGTAGGCGGGCAACCGGTCGGTCGGGACCTCCTCCTCCAGTGCGGGAGGATGCCGGGCGTCGTCGTCCTCCGTCGGCCAGGCGGGCTGGGCTCCCAGTTCGACGGTCGTGCGGCGCGGTGTCTCGTCGGGTAGTTCGGCCGGCTCGAACACGGTGGCGCCGACCAACCGGTCGTCCTCGAGGGTCCACTCGTCGAGCGAGTGCGTCAGCAGCGGCAGTCTGTCCAGTTCGGCCGGTTCGTCCGGTTGCGGTGCGCCGGCCCAGTCGTCCTCGTCGGCCTCGACCACGGCCTCGACGTGGACGTTGGCGGCGACGCCGAGGGCGTGGGACACCGGAGAAGCCGGCGGCACCTCGGCCGAGGCCGACGCCGTCGACGGCACGGGCAACTCGATCGACTCGGGATTGTCGGGCTCGACGAACTCGGCGGGCACGAGCACGGTCGCCGTGAGCCCGCGCGGCTCGGCCGCCGCCAACCGCACCTCGATCTGATGCCGCCGGGCGAGCCTGCCGACCACGTAGAGCCCCATCCGGCGCGACACCTCGACGTCCACGTCGGGCGGTTCGGCGAGCCGGGTGTTGGCCCTGCGGATCTCCGTCTCCGGCATCCCCGCGCCCCGGTCGGTGATCTCGATGCGCCACTGCCGCTCGCGCGTCACCGAACTCACCACCGTCACCATCTCGCGCTCCGGCGAGTACGCGGTGGCGTTCTCGAACAGCTCCGCGATGACGTGGATGAGGTCGGACGCCACGTCGCCCTGCACGGACAGCATCGGCGGCGTCTCCACCGAGATCCGCTGGTAGTGCTCCACTTCGGACAACGCGGCGCCGATGATCTCCGAGGCGGGCACCGAGCCCGGCAGCGGCCGACCGCCGTCCTCGCCCGCCAGCACGAGCAGGTTCTCGCTGTTGCGGCGCATCCGGGTCGCGAGGTGGTCGAGCTCGTACAACCCGCCGAGGATCTCGGGATCCTGTTCGTGCTCCTCCATGCGGTCGAGGACCACGAGCTGACGTTCCACGAGATCCTGACTGCGCCGCGAGAGGTTCACGAACATCGAGTTGACGTTCTCCCTCAGCATGGCCTGCTGCCCCGCGAGCCGGACCGCCTCACCGTGGACGGCGTCGAACGCCCTGGCCACCTCGCCGAGCTCGTCGCGCGTGTGGACGGGCACGGGTTCCACCGCACGCGTGTACATGTGCTCGGGCGTCGGGTTTTCCTCGGTGAGGATGTCGTCGACCGCCGCGGGCAGCTTGTGCTCGGCGACGTCGAGCGCGCTGCTGCGCAACGCCCTCAACGGACGCAGCAGCGACCGCGCGACCACCACCGCCAGAATGGCCCCGAGCAGCAACGCCCCCAGCACCACCCCGGCGTCGGTCCCCGCCGAGCTGCGCGCGTCGGCCGCGAGCGCGTCGGAACGCTCCTGCAGGTCCTCCAGCAGTTGCTCCTGCACGCGCTTGACCAGGTTCACGGTGTAGGTGGAGGCGCGATCCCACTCGTCGGCCGACAGTCCCGCCAGATCGCCGCCGTTCTCGGCCCTGGTGAGCACCGACTCCACGATGCCGTTGCCCAGGTCGACCACGAGACCGATGACCGTGTCGTCGTACATGCGCCGCTGACGCGGCGTCGCGAACGTGGTGAAGTCGTCCTTCGCCGCGGCGAGCTGTGCCTCCGCCGACACCAGGGCGCGCTCCACGTCCTTGGTGAGACTGCCGCGCGCCAGTGCCTGTGCCACCACGGCGCGCCTGATCGACAGCTGGTCCTTGACCCGCGCCAGCGCGTTGGCCACGAGCCGGCTCCCGGCGAGTTCGCGGTCGACGGCGTCGGAGACGAACACCTCACCGACACCGAGCACGTCCGAGATCAGGTCGCTGTACGAGCGGAGCACCGCCTCCGACGGCAGCGCCGTGTTCTCGCCCGCGTACCGCAACCCGGTCAGGGTGCCGAACTCCTGGCCGATGCGTTCGAACAGGGCGAGAGTCTCGGGTGACAGCGCGTGCGCCGAGCCGGCCAGCGTCCGATCGAACTCCCCGATCGCGGCGTCGACCCGCTCGCGCTGCTCCTTGAGCTCGTCGAGCGAGCCCTCACGACCACCGGCGACGTGGCGCACCGTGAGGTCGCGCTCCCGCTGGAGCTGGTGCACCACCTCGGCGACGGTGGTCTCGACCCTGATGCGTTCGGCGCCCTCACTGAACGTCGCCGCCCTGTCGAGGTCGTCGGTGGCTCTCAGGGCCACCAGCACGAGCACGGCGACGGCGGGGATGAGCAGGATCGCGACCAGCTTGGTCCGCAACCGCCAGTTGCGGACCCGCCATCGGCCACCGGCACGTTCGGCGGTCGCCGCACCGTCCCGAGGACGTTCACTGCGACGAGTCACCTGGGCTTCCTTCGGTCATCCGCGGTCAGGCGGTCCGCTTCGAAATGCTCCTGGAGGGTAACGGCACCCTCTCACAATCGGTGGGACGCCCATGGCCGGAGAAGGGTTGCCGACGCATGGTATTGCCTTGATCGCTCTAAGCTCCACACATTGTCGGGAGAATTCCTTTCGATCATGGAGGCGGCCGTGCGAACTCAGGGGCGCGTGCTTTTCGTCCTCGCCGTTGTTCTGCTACTCGGTTCCTGCTCGTTCTTGGATGAAACGGACGCGCCGACCGCTCCCGGTCCGGAGACGGAACGCCTGTCGGTGGGTGTGAGCAACGCCGTGGAGACCGCGCCGCTGCGGCTCGCCGTCTCCGACGGCCTGTTCCGTCGCGGCGGCCTGCAGGTCGAGCTGGTCGAACTGGACGACGACGACCCGATCGAGGCGCTGACCGAGCAGCGGGTCGACGTGGTCTTCGCCGGCAACGTCACTCTGTTCCACGCCGCCGCCACGGGCACGAAGATCACCCTTCAGGGCGAGGCGTATGTCGCGGGAACCGGTTCCATGGCGCTCGTGACGCTTCCCGGTTCGCCGTACACCGATCCGAGTCGACTGCCCGCTCCACGAATCGCGGTTCCCACGCCGGACGGTCTCGGCGCGCTCACGTCACGTTCCGTTCTCAGAGCCGCGGGTGTCGACCCCGCGGCGATCAGTTTCGAGGTCATTCCGTTCGACGGAATGGTCGAGGCATTGCGCGAGGGCCGAGTGGATGCGGCCTGGATGACCGAACCCCACCTCACGGTCGCCCAGAAGGAGCACGGTGCCCTCGTCCTCGCCGACTGCGCCCACGGCGCCACCGAGGATTTCCCGATGTCGGCGTACGCGACGACCGAGGAGTTCGGCGCCGCACACCCGCGCACGCTCGCGCTGTTCCGGGACCTCCTCGCCGAAGCTCAGCAGAAGGGCGCCGACGACGGCACCGTCCGCCGGGCACTGCCCCGGCTCGCCGACGTCGACGAGGTCACGGCGTCGCTCGTGTCACTCGGCACCTATCCGCAGGTCGTGCACGCCGAACGCCTCCAACGGGTCGCCGACCTCATGCACGGCTCGGGGCAGCTCACCGAACGCCTCGATGTGGGGGCCTTGGTGCCGAGAGAGGAACTCCCCTGACCGCGGACACGTATAAAGGAGGACGTGACTGATGGCCCCCTGATCGTCCAGTCGGACAAAACGGTGCTGCTGGAGGTCGACCACGACCTCGCCGACGACGCACGCATCGCCATCGCGCCGTTCGCCGAACTCGAACGCGCACCCGAGCACGTCCACACGTACCGCATCACTCCGCTGGCGCTCTGGAACGCGCGCGCCGCGGGCCACGACGCCGAACAGGTCGTCGACGCCCTCACCACGTACTCCCGCTTCCCCGTGCCGCAGCCGTTGCTGATCGACGTCGTCGACACCATGGGCCGATTCGGCAGGCTGCAGATCCAGAACCATCCCGCGCACGGCCTCGTCATGACCACCACCGACCGCGCCGTGCTCGAGGAGATCCTGCGGCACAAGAAGATCAGCCCGATGCTCGGCGCGCGCATCGACCCCGACACCGTCGTGGTGCACCCGTCGGAGCGGGGCAGGCTCAAGCAGGCGCTGCTGAAGGTCGGCTGGCCCGCCGAGGACGTCGCCGGGTACGTCGACGGCGAGTCGCACCCGATCGCCCTGGAGGAGAACGGCTGGGCGTTGCGCGACTACCAGCGCCAGGCCGCCGAGACCTTCTGGGCAGGTGGCTCGGGTGTCGTCGTGCTCCCCTGCGGCGCGGGCAAGACGCTGGTCGGCGCGGCGGCCATGGCCCAGGCGGAGGCCACGACGCTGATCCTCGTCACCAACACCGTGGCGGGCAGGCAGTGGAAGCGCGAGCTCGTGGAACGCACCTCGCTCACCGAGGACGAGATCGGCGAGTACTCCGGTGAGAAGAAGGAGATCCGCCCCGTCACCATCGCCACCTACCAGGTCATCACGCGCCGCACCAAGGGCGAGTACAAGCACCTGGAGCTGTTCGACTCGCGGGACTGGGGGCTCGTCATCTACGACGAGGTGCACCTGCTGCCCGCACCCGTGTTCCGCATGACGGCCGACCTGCAGTCACGGCGGCGCCTCGGCCTCACCGCAACCCTGGTGCGGGAGGACGGCCGGGAGGGCGACGTGTTCTCCCTCATCGGCCCGAAGCGCTACGACGTCCCGTGGCGCGACATCGAGGCGCAGGGCTGGATCGCGCCCGCCGAGTGCGTCGAGGTCCGGGTCACCCTGACCGACGCCGAGCGACTCGGCTACGCCACCGCGGAGGCCGACGAGCGCTACCGCCTCGCCTCCACCGCACGCACCAAGATCGGCGTGGTCAAGTCGATCGTCGAACGGCACGCGGGTGAACCGACACTGGTCATCGGCGCCTACCTCGACCAGCTGGAGGAACTCGGCGCCGAACTGAACGCACCGGTGGTGCAGGGCTCGACGAAGAACAAGGAACGCGAGGCCCTGTTCGACGCCTTCCGCAGGGGCGAGATCGACAAGCTCGTGGTCTCGAAGGTCGCGAACTTCTCCATCGACCTGCCCGAGGCGTCCGTGGCCATCCAGATGTCGGGCACGTTCGGCTCCCGCCAGGAGGAGGCACAGCGCCTCGGCAGGCTCCTGCGACCGAAGGGCGACGGGCGCCAGGCCCACTTCTACTCCGTGGTCTCGCGCGACACGGTCGACACCGACTACGCCGCCCACCGGCAGCGGTTCCTCGCCGAGCAGGGCTACGCCTACCACATCGTCGACGCCGACGACCTGCTGCGACCGCTGTGAGCCGACTGCCGCACGGGAAGGAGCGCGAGCATCCCCGTCCCCGGCGCTGAGATCCGCATCGGCACCTCGGGCTGGATCTATCCCGGCTGGCGAGGCGTGTTCTATCCCAAGGGCCTCCCGCAGCGGCGCGAGCTCGAATACCTGTCCCGGCGGGTGAACACCGTCGAGATCAACGGGTCGTTCTACTCGCTGCAAAGGCCCGAACGGTACCGGCGGTGGCGGGACGCGACCCCGCCCGGCTTCCGCTTCGCCGTCAAGGGCGGGCGGTTCATCACGCACATGAAGCAGCTGCGGGACGTCGAGGCGGCCCTGGCGAACTTCTTCGCCTCCGGCGTGCTCGCGCTCGACGACAAGCTCGGCCCGGTCCTCTGGCAGCTGCCGCCCCGGCTGTCCTTCGACGCAGAGCGCCTCGCCGAGTTCTTCGACCGGCTCCCGCGCACCACCGTCGCCGCGGCGGAGCTGGCCCGCCGGCACGACGACAAGGTGACCTTCGAACCCCACACCGACGTCGGGGCCGACCGGCCCCTGCACCACGCCCTCGAAGTGCGCCACCCCAGCTTCACCGACCCGGCGTTTCCGGACCTGCTCCGCGCCCACGACATCGCGCTCGTCGTCGCCGACACCGCGGGCACCTGGCCGTACCTCGAGGACGTGACCTCCGGCCTCGTCTACGTTCGGCTTCACGGCGACGTCGAGCTCTACGCCAGCGGGTACACCGACGAGGCCCTCGACGCGTGGGCGGAGAAGATCGGTCGCTGGCACGCGCAGGGCCACGACGTCTGGGTGTACTTCGACAACGACATCAAAGTGAAAGCGCCCGGCGACGCCATGGCGCTGGCCGAGAGACTCGGCGTGCACCACGCGTCGCCGGGCGAGAAGACGTGATCGACTGGCGTGTGATCAGGCGCCGGCTGCCTGCTTGGCGTGCTTGCCCTCAGCGATCTCTTCCACCAGCTTCGAGCAGAACGCGGGCAGGTCGTTCGGGTTGCGGCTGGAGACCAGCCCCTGGTCCACGACGACCTCCTCGTCGACCCATTCGGCACCCGCGTTGCGCAGGTCGGTCTGCAGGCTCGGCCACGACGTCAGGCGGCGGCCACGGACGACGTCGGCCTCGATGAGGGTCCACGGCCCGTGACAGATCACCGCGACGGGCTTCTGCTGGGCGAAGAAGTCGCGAACGAAGCTCACGGCCTTCTCGTCTGTGCGGAGGATGTCGGGATTCGCGACGCCACCGGGCAGGACGAGGCCGTCGTAGTCGTCGGCCGACGCCTCGGCCACGGTGCGGTCCACCGTGTACGTGTCCGCCTTGTCCAGGTGGTTGAACGCCTGGATGCTTCCCGACTTCGTGGAGATCAGCTCGGGCCTGCCGCCGGCGTTCTCGACGGCCTTCCACGGTTCGGTGAGCTCCACCTGCTCCGTTCCCTCGGGTGCGACCAGAAACGCGACCCGGCGGCCGGTGAGTGTGTCTGCCACGCTCATCACTCCTTCCTGTGTATTCGCCCTCCGGGTACCCGTCCGAACGGGTGAACGAAACGACCGTGTGAGGGACTTCAAAGCCGTCCGGAAACCGCAAAGACCCGTACGAGAAGCGCGGACACGCCGAGGAGTCGAGCCCCCTGCCGGCGTGTCCGCGCCCTGCGCACGCGTGTCCGCGGTTCATGCACGCGTGTCCGCGGTTCCCGTACGGCTACGGCCTCGCGCCGCCCGCGCAGCGCGACAGGTCCACGGCCACCCGCTCACCCCGGGAGACCGTCACCCGCGTCTCCTGCCACGCATTGCCCCGCGCACGCTCACACCGCACCGTCCAGCTCTCGGTGATCGTGCCGCCGTCCCGGTCCGGCCGCACCGACGGGTTGACGCTCCACTCGACGACACCGCCCGGCGCGGTCAGCTGCGACGTCAGCTCGCTCGTGAACGGGATCGGCTCCCCGACGCCGCCGCCCGGCTGCTGGACCGGAGCCGTGTGCTGGGTGAACACCTTCTCCACGGACAGCCGCGCCCCTCGCGGTGCCGACACCTCCAACACGGCGTGGTAGTCGCGGTTCGCCGCCACCTCGAACTGCCGCAGCAACGCCTCGCGCACACCGCCGTTCGCGTGGTCCTGCGTCCCGACGCCCAGGTACTGGTCGACGACGGCCTTCTGGTAGCCGACGTGGAAGTTGCCGCCTTCCAGCTCGAACTCGAAACCGAACCCGCCCGTGGTGAAGTAGCTCCACTCACCGGTGGATCCGCTGGTGTCGTACAGCTGGTACGAGGGGATGCTGCGGTACCCGGTCGCGTCCGCCAACGCGTCCCCGATCTCCGCGTACAACTCCTCGTCGGCGGTGAGCGGCGTGTCGGACTGCTGTGGCGGGCGGAGTACCAGCCCGCCGTAGTTGTGCACACTCTGCAGCGAGGTCACCTGCCGGCTCGACACGAGCTCGCGGACGTTGCGCACCTCCGGCTCGGAGAACGGCGCGGCGCCCCGGTAGGTCCCGCTGCCGGGGTTCACGCTCGCGCCCTTGCCACCCCAGTTGCCGCCGTAGTTGCGGTTGAGGTCCACGCCGATGTCGGCGTTGTCGGCGTCGGCGCACTCGCCCGGCGTGACGTCGTCATCGCCGTCGCCGAGCCGGCAGTTCTTGCGCTTGTACTCGTGCAGGTAACCGCGCGAGATGTCGAAGCCGTCGACGTTGACGATCGGCACCACGATGATCCGCGCACGCTCCAGCAGACCGGTGATGCGCTCGTCGCGCCCGTCACCGTGCACGAGGTCCGTGGCGAACTCCATGACGACCTCGGCGGTGGGCCACTCCCGCGCGTGGTGGGTGCCGACGAGGAGGAAGACCGGCCTGCCGTCGTCCGCGTCGACGTCGTGCGCGATCTCCAGACCCCGGACCTCCTTGCCCAGCAACGACCGGTGCGGGAGCGTGATCGGTTCGACCAGGTCGGGGCGCGCGGACGCGAGGTCCGCCATGTCGGTGCCGTAGTCGGCGTACGTGCGGTAGGTGTTGCGGCCACTCGGCAGCGGCGACGCGGCGAGCGTGCGCGCCTCGGCGGCGTCCTCGGCGAGCACGGCGCGGGTGTGCGCGGCGAGGTCGCTGATCACGACGTCGTAGTCGAATCCGGCCGCCCGCAGTCGCTCCCGGTCGTCGGCACCGTGCGCGTAGACCTCCGCGTAGCCGTCGCCCAGCACGGGAGCGATGTCGGCGCCGGCCGCGACCAACCGGTCGACGTGGGCCTCGGTCGGTGTCGGTACGCGCAACAGGGACACCGCGTCGGCACTGCTTCCTGCGACGACCTCGCCGGTGGAGGTCGGTTGCGCCGACGCGGTGTGCACGAGTGTCGTGGCGAGCAGGACCGCGGCCACTCCAGCCGCCACGGTCGTCGCGCCACGTCTCCGTGGACGGCGCGAGGTGCCCTTTCTGCCCATGTCAACCTCCCGGTACGGATGTCGACACGGACGGTATTCAGGTCGTTAGTGTCGCGAAAGATCCAGACGTGTACTTGATCGCCGGACCGCACTACCCAGAGCAGCGCCGCCCGAGCCTCGCGTACGCCAACCGCGGACACGCGGACGCAGGACGCGGACACGAAAAGGCCCGGCTCCCTTGACGGGTGCCGGGCCTTTCGCGCCTATGGGGCTGGAATCACATCATGCCTTCCATGCCGCCCATGCCACCGGTGGGGTCACCGGCCTTCTCCTTCTCCGGCTTGTCCGCGACCACGGCCTCCGTGGTCAGGAACAGCGCGGCGATGGAGGCGGCGTTCTGCAGCGCGGAACGCGTGACCTTGGCGGGGTCGATGACGCCCGCGGCCACCAGGTCCTCGTACTCGCCGGTCGCGGCGTTCAGGCCGTGGCCCTGCGACAGGGTCTTGACCTTCTCCGCCACGACGCCACCCTCGAGACCCGCGTTCACAGCGATCTGCTTGAGCGGGCTCTCGACGGCCACCTTGACGATGTTGGCGCCGGTCGCCTCGTCACCCTCGAGCTTGAGGCTGTCGAACGCGGCCTTGGACGCCTGGAGCAGAGCCACGCCACCACCGGCGACGATGCCCTCCTCGACGGCGGCCTTGGCGTTGCGCACCGCGTCCTCGATGCGGTGCTTGCGCTCCTTGAGCTCCACCTCGGTGGCGGCGCCGGCCTTGATGACCGCGACACCGCCGGCGAGCTTGGCCAGGCGCTCCTGCAGCTTCTCGCGGTCGTAGTCGGAGTCGCTGTTCTCGATCTCGGCGCGGATCTGGTTGACGCGGCCCTGGATCTGCTCCGCGTCACCGGCGCCCTCGACGATGGTGGTCTCGTCCTTGGTGACGACCACCTTGCGGGCCTGGCCCAGCAGCGAGATGTCGGCGTTCTCCAGCTTCAGGCCGACGTCCTCGCTGATGACCTGGCCGCCCGTGAGGATGGCCATGTCCTGCAGCATCGCCTTGCGACGGTCACCGAAGCCCGGGGCCTTGACGGCGACGGACTTGAAGGTGCCGCGGATCTTGTTGACGACCAGGGTGGCCAGAGCCTCGCCCTCGACGTCCTCGGCGATGATCAGCAGCGGCTTGCCGGCCTGCATGACCTTCTCCAGCACGGGGAGCAGGTCCTTGACGTTCGAGATCTTCGAGCCGAACAGCAGGATGTAGGGGTCCTCCAGGACCGCTTCCTGACGCTCGGCGTCGGTGGCGAAGTAGCCGGAGATGTAGCCCTTGTCGAAGCGCATACCCTCGGTGAGCTCCAGCTCGAGCCCGAAGGTGTTCGACTCCTCGACGGTGACGACGCCTTCCTTGCCGACCTTGTCGAGCGCCTCGGCGATCAGCTCACCGATGGTCTTGTCGGCCGCGGAGATCGACGCGGTGGCCGCGATCTGCTCCTTGGTCTCGACCTCCTTGGCCATCTTGTGCAGCTGCTCGGTGACAGCCTCGACGGCCTGCTCGATGCCGCGCTTCAGCGCGATCGGGTCGGCGCCGGCGGCGACGTTGCGCAGACCCTCCTTGACGAGAGCCTGGGCGAGCACCGTGGCGGTCGTGGTGCCGTCACCCGCGACGTCGTCGGTCTTCTTCGCGACTTCCTTGACGAGTTCGGCCCCGATCTTCTCCCACGGGTCCTCGAGCTCGATCTCCTTCGCGATCGAGACACCGTCGTTGGTGATCGTCGGCGCGCCCCACTTCTTCTCGAGCACGACGTTGCGGCCACGGGGGCCGAGCGTCACCTTGACGGCCTCGGCGAGGGTGTTGAGACCGCGCTCAAGACCGCGGCGGGCGTCCTCGTCGAACGCAATCAGTTTGGCCATTTCGGTGTGGTCCTCCGGTAGTCAGGACACGTCCTCGGCCAGGCTCGGTGCCCGCGACGGACGACCAGTTCGGTATCGCCGAACATGGCCTCACCGTCCCGACCTTCAGGCGGCGGTCGGCGACCAGCCACCTAGCACTCAACGGTGCCGAGTGCCAATTCCGTGTTTAGCACTCTCAAGGGGAGAGTGCAAGCAACAGGGCCCCGTACCGCCCGATCTCGCCACGCGACCACTCCGCGACCGTGGAGCGACACCCGGGGACTACCTCGACGAAGCCGCGATAGCACCTCGCGACTCGGAAACCAGCGCCGTGGGGCATCGCTCACTTTGCGACCCACATCACTCCCAATCCTCCCCGATGCGACTTAAGTTAGCCTCACCTACCTTGAATATTTGATCTTCGTGGGAGCAAGCATGCGTGGGAGTCACCGCAGAGGGGCGTTCGTCGCCCTCCTCGCCGGGTTGGTCGGGCTGCTCACCGCCTGCGGCGGGGTCGACGCCGACCAGGCCGGCAGCGGCGAGGGAGCGATCACCGTCGAGCACGCCCAGGGGTCGACCTCCCTCGACGGTACGCCAGAGCGCATCGTCGTCTTCGACCTCGGTGTGCTGGAGACTCTCGACGAACTCGGAGTCGAGGGCGTCGTCGGCGTTCCCGAGGTCGCGAACCTGCCCGAGCACCTCTCCGAGTACGACTCCGACGACTACACCAAGGTCGGCAGCCTGAAGGAGCCGGACTTCGAGGAGGTCAACGCTCTCGAACCCGACCTCATCCTGGTGGCGGGCCGTTCCGCTCCGGCCTACGGCGAGCTGTCCGAGATCGCCCCCACCGTCGACCTCACCGTCGACACGACGGACTTCCTCGCCGGCGCGACCGAGCGCATCGAGACGCTGGGCTCGCTGTTCGGCAAGGAGGACGTCGTGAAGGACCGGCTGGCCGCGCTCGAAACGAAGGCCGAGGAGGTCGCCTCGTCCGGCGCCGCCGACAAGACCGGACTCGTCGTGCTCACCACCGGCGGCAAGATGAGCGCGTACGGCCCCGGCTCCCGCTTCGGCATCGTCTACGACAACCTCGGTGTGCAGCCCGCCGTCGACGGACTCTCGGCCGACACCCACGGCGACGCCATCTCGGCGGAGTTCATCGCCGACGCCGACCCCGACCTGCTGTTCGTGATCGACCGCGACTCCGCGATCGGCGAGGCGGGCCAGTCGGCCAAGCAGGTGCTCGACAACGCTCTCGTGAACGGCACCACCGCCGCCAAGGAGGGCGGGATCGTCTATCTCGACCCCACGCAGTGGTACCTGACCGCCAACGGCCTGGCCTCGCTGGAGTCCATGGTGAAGGTCGTCGGGGACAGCGTGGCGTGACCTCGTCGAGCACAGAGACGACACCCTCGACGGCCTCGACACCGTCGACGCGGCGGACCCGGCGACGCGGCCCGGTCCGCCGCCGTCACGTCGCCCTCGCGCTGGTACTGCTGGCGGCGGCGTCCTTCGGCTCGCTCTTCGTCGGCGTCACGGAGTTGACCCCGGCGGGCCTGCTCTCGGGCGACGAGCGGCAGCTCACGGTGTTGTGGGAGTCGCGGCTGCCTCGGCTGCTGGCGATCCTGCTGGCCGGCTCGGCACTGAGTGTCGCGGGCCTGGTGATGATGAGCCTAACCCGCAACCGCTTCGTGACGCCGTCGACGGCGGGCACCGCGGAGTCGGCCTCCCTGGGCGTCCTCGTCGCCACCGTGTTCTTCGGCGCGGAGGCCGTGGGCGTGAAGATGGCGGTGGCGACGGTGTTCGCCCTGCTCGGCACCGGGATCTTCCTCGCGCTGCTGCGGAAGTTGACGTTCGCCGACATCATCGTGGTGCCGCTCGTGGGCATCATGTTCGGCGGTGTCATCTCGGCGCTCACCACGTTCTTCGCCTACCGCGCCGACCTGCTGCAGACGCTCGCGGCGTGGACCAGCGGCGAGTTCTCGGGTGTCCTGAAAGGACGCTACGAGCTGTTGTGGCTCACCGCTGCCGCGGCGGTGCTCACCTACCTGTTCGCCGACCGCTTCACGCTCGCCGGGCTCGGTCGCGACTTCGCCGTCAACCTCGGCGTCCACTACGACCGCGTGGTCACCACCGGTCTGGTGCTGATCTCGGTCATCACCGCCGTGGTCGTCGTCTCGGTCGGCAACATCCCGTTCCTGGGACTCGTCGTGCCCAACCTCGTCACCCTGATGCTCGGTGACAACCTGCGCCGGGTCCTGCCTGTCACCGCTCTCGCCGGAGCGTTCTTCGTGCTGTGCTGCGACGTCGTCGGTCGCACGGTCCGCCACCCGTACGAGATCCCCGTCGAGACGATCGCGGGTGTCGTCGGGGGCGCCCTGTTCGTCTACCTGGTCCTGCGGGCCCGCCGGAGGGCCGCATGACCGCCGCCCGCACCGCCGACGTCCGACGCCCACGTCGCGTCCTCGCGCTCCTGGCGGCCGTGACCCTGGCCGGTGCCGTGGCGTTCTGCGTCGTCGGGCTCACCGGCAACATCGAGTACGCGTTGGGCATCCGGCTGCGCAGGATCACCGCCATGGCGGTGGTCGGCGTGGCCATCGGCTACTCCAGCGTGCTGTTCCAGACCGTCACCAACAACCGCATCCTGACCCCGCAGATCATGGGGTTCGACTCGCTGTTCGTGCTGGTCCAGACGCTGATCGTGTACTTCGCGGGAGCGATCGCACTCAGCAGCGCCGACCCGAAGGCGCTCTTCCTCCTCCAGGCCGGGGTGATGGTCGCGTTCGCCTTCGCTTTGCACCGCTGGTTGTTCGACCGCAACAGCCGCGACCTCTACCTGCTCGTGCTCGTGGGCGTCATCTTCGGCACGCTGTTCGCCAGCCTGTCGTCGCTCGCGTCGAGGCTGATCAACCCGAACGACTTCGTGGCGTTGCAGGACAGTCTCTTCGCGAGCTTCAACTCCGTCGACGAGAGCCTGCTCTGGTTCTCGGCGATCCTGCTCGTGCTGCTCTGCGGCCTCGGCACGCGGCTGTTCCGCAAGCTCGACGTCGTGGCGCTCGGCCGGGACACCGCGATCGGGCTGGGAGTGAACCACCGGTCGGTGGTCAACCGCAGCCTGGTGATCGTCGCGGTGCTCGTGTCGGTGTCCACCGCGCTCGTCGGGCCCGTCACCTTCCTCGGCGTCCTCGTGGCGAACCTCGCCCGGCAACTGACCCGCACGTTCCGCCACGCCGTCGTCGTCCCCGCCGCCTCGCTGCTCGCGGTGGCGACGCTGACGCTGGGCCAGCTCGTGCTGGAACAGATTCTCGGCACGGACACCGCCCTCAGCGTGGTCGTCAACTTCGGTGGCGGCCTCTACTTCATCGCCCTGCTCGTCCGGGAGTCCACACGACGATGATCGAGATCAACGGAGTCACCAAACGGTACGGCGAGACGACCGTCGTCGACGACGTGTCGCTGACCATCCCCTCCGGCGGCATCACGTCGGTGATCGGCGCCAACGGTGCGGGCAAGTCCACCCTGCTGTCCCTGATGAGCCGCCTGCTGAAGCCGGACGCGGGCTCGATCACCGTGGACGGTCTGGACGTCTCCACCACGCGCACGGAGGAGCTCGCCAAGCGCCTCGCCGTGCTGCGCCAGGAGAACCACACCGCCGTGCGCCTCACCGTGCGCGAACTCGTCTCGTTCGGACGGTTCCCCCACTCGGCAGGACGGCTGACCAGCACCGACCACGAGGTCATCGACGACGCGGTGGACTACTTCGAGCTCACCGCGTTCGCCGACCGCCCGCTCGACACCCTGTCCGGCGGGCAGCGGCAACGCGCCCACGTCGCGATGGTGCTGTGCCAGAGCACCGACTACGTGCTGCTCGACGAGCCGTTGAACAACCTGGACATGCGGCACTCGGTGCAGATCATGCGCCGGCTCCGCAGGATGGCCGACGACTACGGCAAGACCGTGGTGCTCGTGGTGCACGACATCAACTTCGCCGCGCGCTACTCCGACCGGGTCGTCGCCATGCGGGACGGCGCGTTGGTCGCACACGGTGGCGTCGCCGACGTCATGACTCCCGAGGTGCTCCACGCGGTGTTCGACCTCGACATCCCCGTGCACGACGTCGGCGGGCGCCGCATCGGCGACTTCTACGGCTGAGCCTGCGGGCGTCAGCCGCCCGGCACGATCGGGATGGACGTCGGCGGAAGCTGGTTGCCGCCCGTGGTGTCGTCCGGGTCACCACCGTCGCCTCCCGGCCCGATCGGGATCGACGGGATCGGCGAGTTCTGAGTGGACGGGGCGGGATTGCCCTCGTTTCCTTCGTCGTCGTCACCGCCGGTCAACAGCACGACGGTGAGCACACCCGCACCGATTAGCACCACCGCGGCCAGTGCCCACACCCACCACGGCGTCGAGCTCTTCTTCGCGGGAGGCGGGCCGTACTGCTGCGGCGGCTGCGGATACCCGCCCGCTCCCGGCGGCATGGGCGAGCCGTGCGGTGGCGTGCCGTACGGCGAGGCCATCGGGTGCTGGTGCTGGCCCTGCATGGGCGCTCCGAAGGGCTGCTGGCCGGGGTGGGGCTGCTGCTGCGGCTGCTGTGGGTGCTGCTGCTGGGGATAGCCCGCCATCGATGGTTGCCCCTGCTGCTGCGGGGGTTGTCGCGGTGGCGGAGCGAACTGTCCGCCGCCCTGTTGTCCCTGCGGCGCGGCGGGACCGCCCCCTTGCTGAGCACCGAACGGCTGCACCGGTGTCCCCTCTCCCACTCGACCGTGTCCCTGTCGTGGCCTACCGGTTTCCCCGCCGTTCTTCAGCGCCTTGCGCGCCGCCGACACCAAGTCGACACAGTTCGCGTACCGCGCGTCCGGCGCCTTGGCCATGCCCTTGCGCACGACCTCGTCGACGGCGGCGGGCAGCGCGGGCACCGCCTGCGACACCGACGGCACGTCGCCGCCCAGATGCCCCTTGATCACCGTCTGCACGTCGCCCTTGAACGGGGGCTGTCCCGTCAAGCAGGCGAACAACATACAGGCCAGTGCGTACTGGTCGGTGCGGCCGTCCAACGGTTCGCCACGCAGGTGCTCGGGCGCGGCGTAGGTCGGCGACCCCAGGAAGTCGCCGCTGCGCGTCCGATGCCCGGTCGTACCCCGCCGGGTGAGCCCGAAGTCGGCGATGTAGACGTGTTCGCGCGCCGACTCCCGACTGGTGACGAGGACGTTCGCGGGCTTCACGTCCAGGTGGACGAGGCCGCGCTCGTGCAGTGTGTCGAGAGCGTCGGCGACCTGGTCGAGCAGACCCAACGCACGCTCGGGCTCCATCGGGCTGCCCGAGATGAGACTCGCCAGGTCGGACCCGTCGACGAGCCGCATCGCGATGTAGAGCATCCCGTCGAGCTCGCCGAAGTCGTACAGCGGCACGATGTTGGCGTGATCGATCGCCGAGGTGTTGCGCGCCTCGTCGACGAATCTCTCGCGGAACTCGGCGTCCGCACCGAGGTGCTCGCCGATCACCTTGAGCGCCACCTTGCGTCCCAGACGCACATCGGTGGCCCGGTACATCACGCTCATGCCACCTCGGCCGAGCACACCGTCGATGCGGTAGTTGCCCAGCCGCCGACCCGTCAGGTCAGCCGACTCCTCGCCTGCCACAGAGCGCAGCCTAACGTCTGCACCTCGGCCCCGGCGCCCGTGGCCGCGTCGGCGGAACCACTCGCTCCGGAGCCGAACGGCAGGCTACGAGACCTTACGGACGTCCGCGGCCTGGCTGCGGCCGTCCCGCCCGGCCGTGATCTCGAACTCCACCCGGTCGCCCTCGTCGAGGGTCCGGAAACCCTCCGCCTGGATGGCGGAGTAGTGTACGAACACATCGGGTCCCTCCGGGGACTCGATGAACCCGTAGCCCTTTTCCGCGTTGAACCACTTGACCGTGCCGACAGCCACGGCGTCCTCCTCGTGCCAAATCAAACGCGGACAGTCGGTGCCTGCCGCGCTCCAAGCGACGATCACGCTACCCGAAGAATGCGCTGGAGCAATGGGCAATTCGCGGTAAATACTCGCTGTGCACGGCGTCGTTACGTGGCCGTGGCGGCTGCTCGACGACCCCTGTCGGACGAGCGACTCACCCGCTCGGTCTGGTCTGCACCAACACCGTGCCCGGCCCGGCGACGTCGAGTGCCAGCCCCTCGCCGGTCTTGATCGACTGTGGTTCCGCCGGATCGAGCGCCCGCAACCTCACCTGCACGGTGTCGGGATAGGCCAGCACGAACAACGGGTTGACGGTCACCACCTCGCCCGCCTTCAGCGTCAGGGCGTCCACCGGGCCACGGGACGCGAACACGAGCGGCCCCGTCCCGCTGTAGTGCTTGAGGAAACCGGAGTCGCCGCCGAAAAGGGTCTGGTGCGCGGGCCACGGGTGGTCGTGCCGGACGGTGGCCGGTCTGGACAGCACCGCGTTCGCGGCCACCGACCAGCCCAGCTGACCGCTCAGCTCCAGCGGGTACACGTCGCCCGGGTGCCGCGGGGCGAGGTCCATCCACCCACCCTGGGCGGGCGCCGTGAAGATCGCCGGGCCGCGCCCCTTGCCCTTGCGCGACCGCACCACCCCGAAACTGTGGGCCAGCACGGTGTCGGGGTGGGCCTCCACGGCCTCCCCTGCGGAGAGCACCACACGCGCCACCCCGAAGGCGGGTGTGTGCCGAGTGTTGACGCGCATCGGGCCTACCGGGAGGGCATCCGGGCGATCAACCAGGCCGCGAGCGCGTCCGGGTTGCGGGTCTGCGTGAGGACCTGACCCGGCCCCGCGAAGTCGAACACGAAACCCTCGCCGCTCTTCAGCGACTGGATGACGCCCTGCGAGACCTTGCGCAGCTGCGACTGCACCGTGTCGGCGTAGGCCACCACGTGTCCGGAGTCGATCGTCACGTACTCGCCCGGCTGCAGGTTGACGACGTCGATGGCGCCGTAGCAGGACACCACCAGCTGGCCCTGCCCCTGCGCGTGCGTGAGGAAGCCGCCCTCGCCGCCGAACAGGTTCGAGAACCCGCCCCACTTCGTCTCCAGCTGGATGCCGTGCGAGTTCGCGAGCCACGACCCGCGCGTGACGCACCAGCCCTGGCGGCCGTCCATCTCGATCACCCGGACGTCGCCCGGCAGTCCGGCGGCGACGTCGACCCAACCGCCGTTGGGCGGAGCCGTGTAGGTCGACACGAACAGCGACTCGCCACCCAGAAAGGCCCGCCCGAGGCCCTTCATGACACCGCCCTGCGTGCTCGCCTGCATGTGCATCCCGTAGCTGGTCGCGAGCATCGCGCCGGCCTCCACCTGGGCCGGCTCGTGCGGCGCGAGCAACAGCCTCGCGACGGCGAACGACGGCTGGTGGCGAATCTGTACCTGCACTGCGGCCTCCCCTGTCCGTGCAACCTGCGCGCGGAGAAGTTTGGCACGAGGCCCCACGGCGGCGAGGATGGTCCGGTGATCTCTGTCGAAGAACACAAGGCGAGGGTCCGCGACGTGGTCGGCACGCGGCCGGTGCTCAGGCGCGCGCTGGCCGACTGCACGGGCCTGGTGCTCGCCGAGGACATCACCGCGGGTGTGTCCCTGCCGCCGTTCGACAACTCCGCGATGGACGGTTACGCCGTGCGCGCGGTCGACGTCGCGGACGCCCGCGAGGGCTCCCCGGTGGAGCTTCCCGTCGCCGCCGACATCCCGGCTGGGCGCACCGACGTGCCCGCGCTGGAACCGGGGACGGCACACCGGATCATGACCGGCGCGCCGATGCCCGACGGCGCCGACAGCGTCGTCATGGTGGAACGCACCGACGGCGGCGTGGAGCGGGTGGCGATCTCCAGTGCCGTCTCCGAGGGCCTGCACGTGCGCCGCGCGGGCGAGGACGTCACGCCGGGCACCGTCGTGCTCCGCGCCGGGACCGTGCTGGGGCCCGCGCACCTCGGACTCGCCGCCGCCGTGGGCGTCGACCGGTTGCCGGTCTTCGAACCGCCCCGCGTGCTCGTGGTGTCCACCGGCACCGAGCTCGTGCACCCGCCCGCGCCCCTGCGGCACGGGCAGATCTACGAGTCCAACAGCGTGATGCTCGTGGCCGGGCTGAGGGACCTGGGCTGCCACGTCGAGACCGTGCGCAGTGTCGCCGACGACGTCGCCCACTTCCGAGCCGCCGTGGAGCCGAAGCTGGCGGAGGTCGACCTCGTCGTGACCTCCGGCGGGGTCAGCGCGGGGGCGTACGAGGTCGTGAAGGACTCGCTCACCGACGCCGGTGTCACGTTCGGCAAGGTGGCCATGCAACCCGGCGGGCCGCAGGGGTGCGGGCGGTGGCACGGCGTGCCGGTCGTGACCCTGCCCGGCAACCCCGTGAGCGTGCTGGTGTCGTTCGAGGTCTTCGTGCGCCCGGCACTGCGGGCCGCGCTCGGGTACCCGGACGTGGAGCGGCCGCGGGTGAGGGCGCGCCTCACCGAGTCGATGACACCTCCGAAGGGCAAGCGGCAGTACCGCCGCGGCTACTACACCCCCGGCGCCGAGGGCGCGGGCAACGGCGTGGTCGCCCCCAAGGGCGGCCCCGGGTCGCACCTGCTCGCCTCGTTCGCCCAGGCGAACTGCCTCATCGTCCTCGACGAGGAGACCACCGAGGTGCCGGAGGGCTCGCTCGTCGACGTCCTCCTCCTCTGACCCCGTGTCCGCGCCCCACGCACGCGTGTCCGCAGTCTGTGCACGCGTGTTCGCATTCCCGGGACGGCCGGGCGTACGGGAAGTGCGAACATGCGTCGCCAGCTCGCGGACACGGCGCGGGGCGTCTCGCTTATCACACCGTGCACACGCGCTCGCGGTCCGTGACGAGTGGCTGTTCTAGGCTCGCGAGGCATGGGCTTCTTCTCGTGGATCATCTTCGGCGCACTCGCGGGACTGGCCGCCGACCTGATCGTCGGGAGGGGACGCCGCCGCCATCGGGGCTGCGTGCTGAACGTGCTGGTGGGCGTGGTCGGCGCGACGCTCGGCGGGTTCCTCTACCGACTCGCCACGGGAGAGCGGAAGTCGTTCGAGTTCGATTTCCCGAGCTTCGGCGTGGCCGTACTCGGTGCCGTGGTGCTGCTCGCCGTGCTGCGCGTCCTGGAACGGAAACGATGAGGTCCACGCAGGACACGCACGCGCCGACCTCGTCCGTGCCACCCCTCGTAACGTTTTGCGCACACTTGGTGACGACGTCGCGGCGGCGTCCTACCATCGACGGTCCGCGGCCGGGTGGCGTACGACGTCGGGGGGCGGACGGCACCCGGCCCGTCCACTACGGGAAAATCGATGTCATGAGCGCCAACTCGCTCGGCCATGCCGCGCGTCTCGTCCGTGAAACCCTTCCCCCCATGCACCCCGCGGGCCGCCCGTTCGTCGCGGGCGGAGCCGCGGCGACCCTGCTGCTGCGGAAACTGTCGCCGCGACTCGGCCTGCTGGCCGGCCTCGGCACTCTCGCGACGGCGGCCTTCTTCCGGGAGCCCCGCCGAGTCCCGCCGCTGCGCGACGACCTCGTGCTCTCGGCGGCCGACGGCCTGGTGTCGTTGATCGAGGAGGCGACCCCTCCGCCCGAGCTGGGCCTGCCCGACGAGCCGCTGACCCGCGTCAGCGTGTTCCTGTCCGTCTTCGACGTTCACGTCCAGCGAACACCCGTGCGCGGTACCGTCGAAAGAGTGGCCTATCGCCCCGGCAAGTTCCTCTCCGCCGATCTCGACAAGGCCAGCGAGGACAACGAGCGCAACTCGATGCTGTTGCGGATGGACGACGGGCGCCGGCTCGTGGTGACGCAGATCGCCGGGCTTGTGGCGCGGCGTATCGTCTGCGAGGTCGGTGAGGGCGATCACGTCGAGGCCGGCTCGACCTACGGGTTGATCCGGTTCGGCTCGCGGGTGGACACCTACCTGCCGCCCGGAAGCCGGGTGCTGGTCCGCAAGGGCCAGCGCACGATCGGCGGCGAGACCCCTCTCGCCGCGTTATGACGTTGTGAAGGACTGATACATGTCCCGGACCACACCTGGTGTCCGGCTCCTGCCGAACGCGATCACCGTGCTGGCGCTGTGCGCGGGTTTGTCCGCCGTCCAGTTCGCTCTGAGCGGCCAGTACGGTCTCGCGATCGGCGCCATCGGCCTCGCCGCCGTGCTGGACAGCCTGGACGGTCGGATCGCCCGCCTGCTCGACGCGACCTCGAAGATGGGGGCGGAGCTCGACTCCCTTTCGGACGCCATCTCGTTCGGTGTGGCTCCGGCGTTGGTGTTGTACGTGTGGCTCCCCGAGCCGGGCAAGTTCGGTTGGGTGGCCGCGCTCATCTTCGCCGTGTGCATGGTGCTGCGTCTGGCGCGGTTCAACACGCTGCTGGACGACGACGAACAACCGCCGTACGCGAGTGAGTTCTTCGTGGGTGTCCCCGCCCCGGCCGGTGGGCTCCTGGCTCTGCTGCCGATGATGGCGACGATCGAGTTCGGTCAGGGCTGGTGGTCGAGCGAGGTCCTGGTCTGGGTGTGGACCGTGGCCATCTCGGCCCTGTGCATCAGCCGGATCCCCACGCTGTCGTTGAAGAAGTTGAAGGTCCCGGCCAGGGCCGTGGCGCCGCTGCTGGTCGTCGTGGGGCTCGCCGCGGCGGCCACGATCCAGTACCCGGTGGTCGTCCTGATGAGCGTGCTGCTGCTCTACCTGGCGCACGTGCCCTACGCGGCGCGGCGTTACCAGTGGCTCGCCAAGCACCCGGAGGCCTGGGACGTGCCGGCGAAGGAGCGCAGGGCGATCCGCCGGAACCGCACGCAGCGCCGGCTCGGGCTGCGCAAGCCGCAGTTCCACAAGGTCGCCGGTGCGGCTCGTCGTGCGGTGAAGCGGCCCCGGGCCTCGACGGCGCACGTGCCGCGGGTGTACCCGCCGGAGCCGCTCGGATCTCCCCGGAGCCGTGGCGACGAACGGGGTCCGCGCCGCCGCAACTGGCGCCGGATCGGACTGCGGCAGGGCCGGGACTGACGCCCGGCGGCCGCGAGAGTGATCGTCGGCGTGTCTAGAGTGGTCGCGTGACGTCACCACGGCTTTCGCTGACCGTCCGCCACACGACCTCCGCTCTGGATTCGCGACGGGGAGTCGTGCGCCTGCACCCGGAGGTGTTCGACGCGCTCGGGCTGCGGGCGTGGGACGCCGTGAAACTCACGGGGGCCCGCGTCAGCGCGGCGCTGGCCGCGAGCGCCCCGAGCGCGCCTCCGGGAGTGGTTCTGGCCGACGACGTCACCATGGCGAACCTCGGTCTACGGGAGGGCGCCGAGGTCGTTGTCGAGCCCTGCGAGGTGCGCGCGGCCCGCAGCGTGGCCGTGGCGGGTTCGCGGTTGGCGAGGATGTCGCTCACCCCGCACATGCTGCGGCAGGCGTTGCTGGGCAAGGTCTTCACCGTGGGCGACGCCGTGTCGCTGCTGCCCCAGGACCTGGCTCCGCCTCCCGGCTCCGACGTCTCCGCCGCGCGCGGCGCGTTGTCCCGCGCGATCGGTGCCACGTGGACGACCGAGCTGCTCACCATCACGGCCAGTGACCCGGCGGGGCCCGTGGCCGTGGGTCAGTCGACCGTCGTCGCGTGGCGAGGCGAGGGCGACGCGACCGCCGTCGCCTCGCCCTCGGCATCCGAGCCGTTCGCGTCCGCCGCGCAGGCCACGGTGCCGATCGACGTGCCGATCGATGTCGAACCGGTGACCGTGGACGAACTGGATGACACGGATGACACCGACGACACGGCTCAGGCCACGAGGGACACGGACGACACCGCTCCCCCGCCGATCTCGGACCTCGCGGGTGCGGAGTCGGCGGCCGGCAAGCTGGCCGAGTGGCTGGACCTGGCCTTCCACCGTCCCGACCTGCTCGACAAGCTCGGCACATCGCCGCGTCTCGGCGTCCTGCTCTCGGGTCCCGAAGGCGTCGGCAAGGCGACGTTGGTCCGTTCCGTCGCCCGTGCCGAGAACGCGCACGTGGTCACCGTGGAGATGCCCACCCTCGCGGTGCTGGAGCCGGACGCGGCGGTGGCTCGGCTGGCGGAGGCGGTCTCGACGGCGTCGCGCCACGCGCCGAGCATCCTGCTGCTCTCCGACATCGACGCGTTGTTGCCCGGATCGCAGCCACCGCCGGTCGCCACCGTGGTGCTCGACCGGCTCCGGGAGGCGCTGGCCCACGCCGAGGTCGCCGTGGTCGCCACCACCGCGCATCCCGAGTCGGTGGATCCGCGTCTGCGGGCCGTCGACCTGCTCGATCGCGAACTGCGCCTCGGCATGCCCGATGCCCGCACCCGGACGGAGCTGCTGCGCGTGCTGCTGCGGCAGACCCCGTTGGAGCCGGGCATCGACCTCGGTGCCGTCGCCGAACGCACTCCGGGTTTCGTGGCCGCCGACCTGGTCGCGCTGCGCCGCGACGCCGCTCTTCGCGCCGCGCTGCGGCACACCGACGACGAACCCGAACCCCGCGTACGGCAGCAGGATCTGCTGGACGCCGTCGAGTCGGTCCGGCCGATCTCCATGTCCACCACCGACACCCTCGCCACGGGCGGTCTCACGCTCGACGACGTCGGCGACATGGCCGAGGTCAAGCAGTCGCTGACCGAGACGGTGCTGTGGCCGCTGCGGTATCCGGACTCGTTCGCACGGCTCGGGGTGGCCCCGCCGCGCGGGGTGCTGATCTACGGCCCTCCCGGCAACGGCAAGACGTTCCTCGTGCGGGCGCTCGCGGGCACGGGCGCGTTGAACGTGTTCTCGGTGAAGGGCGCCGAGCTGATGGACAAGTGGGTGGGCGAGTCCGAGCGCGCCGTGCGGGAGCTGTTCCGCCGCGCCGCCGAGGCCGCCCCCTCGCTGATCTTCCTGGACGAGGTAGACGCGCTCGCGCCGCGACGCGGCCAGTCGAGCGACTCCGGTGCCTCCGACCGGGTCGTCGCCGCACTCCTGACCGAACTGGACGGTGTGGAACCGCTGCGGGACGTCGTCGTGGTCGGTGCCACGAACCGCCCCGAGTTGGTGGACCCGGCGCTGTTGCGCCCGGGCAGACTGGAGCGACTCGTCTACGTGCCGCCGCCGGACGTCCAGGCACGCGCGGCGATCCTGAGGGCGACCGCGCGCAACACACCGCTGGCGCCGGACGTGGATCTCGACGAGCTGGCCACCGGACTCGACGGGTACTCGGCCGCCGACTGCGCCGCGTTGATCCGGGAGGCCGCGCTGACGGCGATGCGGGAGTCGCTGGAGGCCACGGAAGTGACCGCGCGGCACCTGGCGACGGCTCGCGAGGCCGTGCGGCCGTCACTCGACCCCGCTCAACTCGCCGAGCTGGAGGCCTACGCGCGCTCGCGCTGACCCGCGCGCGACCTCACTTGGAGGTGTCGGGCCCGGCGTAGTCCTGCGTGACGATCATGATGAGGCCGGGGCTGGAGTCGGCGATGCCGTCGAACCGGGGCTCGACACGCATGCCGAACGTCTCGGCGAGCGAGTGCGCCACGGCTTCCTCGTCCGTGCCCGGGCGGAAGTAGATCGTGCTGGCGGGGATGACTCCGGCGGAGTAGTTGCCGGTCTCGACGACGTCCCAGCCGAGCGCGTTCAAATCCTCGCTCGCCCGCGAGGCGAGTCCCTTGATGGTGCTGTTGTTGTAGACGCGGACCGGCACGGTGTCGTCGGACACGGGCTTGTCCTGCCCGCCCCCGTCACCGGCTTCGCCGGCTTCGCCGGAGTCGCCGGAGTCGCCGGAGTCGCCGGAATCGCCGGGACCACTGCCGTCGCCCGAGTCCGCGCCCTCGTCGTCGGTCGCACCACCGTCGGTGTCACCGTCACCGGGCGCCTCGGGCTTCTCCGACTTCTCGTCTCCGTCGCCCTTCTTCTCGCCGCGCGTGGGATCGGAAGGTGCGGTGGCGGCGGTGTCCTCGGGGTCACCGCCCGAGACGAGCGTGACCCCGCCGACCGCGGCCGCGACGACGGCGACCGCGAGCAACCCCAAACCCATGGCCCGGAGAGGCCTCGACACCCCGTCGAAGATGCTCATGGCAGATCAATCCCCAACCGGCGTGCCGCGCGGGTGCGTGCCCGAGTGGCCCGCACCTTCCGGAGCCGCTTCACCAGCATCGGATCCGCGCGCACGGCTTCCTGCTTGTCGATGAGCTCGTTCAGGATCTGGTAGTAGCGCGTGGGTGAGACGCCGAACCGATCGCGGATCGCCTGTTCCTTGGCACCCGCGTACTTCCACCACTGGCGCTCGAACGCGAGGACGTCCAGTTCGCGCTCGGTGAGGCCGGCCTCGGACTCCGCCGGCGCGCCCTGCGAGGACGCTCGGCCATCCGGGGCCGTCGACTCCGCGGCGTCCATCTGGCTCCTCGTCTGCTCGGGTGAAGCACCTGATCCCTTGGGTTGCCATTAGATCACGAACGACCGTCAGCGACGGGGAGCACGCCCGGCGCGTCAGGGTCTCGCCCGCCGCTAAGATGACGAGGCGTGACCATCCACGCCATTTGCATCGCAGGCGACCCCGTTCTGCACCAGCCCACCCGCGAGGTCTCCGAGTTCGACCAGGAGCTGGCCACGCTCGTCGACGACATGTTCGAGACCATGTACGCGGCCGAGGGTGTCGGGCTCGCGGCCAACCAGATCGGCGTGGACCTGCGGGTTTTCGTGTACGACTGCCCGGACGACGAGGGTGTCCGGCACAAGGGCGTCGTCGTGAACCCGACGCTCACCACGTCCGAGATCCCCGAGACGATGCCCGACCCCGACGACGACTGGGAGGGCTGCCTGTCGGTGCCCGGCGAGTCGTTCCCCACGGGCCGCGCGTCGTGGGCGAAGGTCACGGGCTTCGACGTCGAGGGCAATCCCGTCGAGGTGGAGGGCACCGGCTTCTTCGCGCGGTGCCTGCAGCACGAGACGGACCATCTCGACGGCTACCTCTACCTCGACCGGCTGGTGGGCAGGCACGCGCGCGCCGCGAAGAAGATGCTCAAGGCCAACAAGTGGGGTGTGCCGGGCTTGAGCTGGCTGCCGGGCGCCGAGGACTGACCTCGCGCGTCAGCTCGACAGGAACGGGCCGATCGAGCCGAGCAGGTAGACCTCCAGGTCGTCGCCCGAGAGGCCGGTGTCGTCGACGATCGCGCGGGTCAGCAGGAGGACGGCGTCGAGCAGGGTGTCGAAGCGCGACGACTCCGGCGGCGGCTTGCCGCGCAGTCCCGCGTGAAGCCGACGGGCCGCGGCGGGCACGTCGACGTCGCGCAGGTACGCGTACCGGCGCTGGAGGTCCCGCAGGGCGGCGGTCAGCTCGTCGAGCGACTCGCGACCGGTGAACTTCCGCCCGGCCACGTTGACGAAGAGGTCGGTGAGCACGCCGGCGAACGGCTCGACCCCGAGGGTGCCCGTGATGTCGTCGACGACGTCGCGGATCGCTCGCCGCTGCACGAACAGGGCTCGGAGGATCCGCTGGGCGTCCTCGATCGACGAGCTCATCCGCGACCCCCTCGGCGGCGACGAGAAGCGAACGGTATCCCGGGTGGGCGCGTCGGAGACGGCGCGGCGGGCGAAGTTCACCGGAATGCCTCCTCGCGAACCTTCAGCCGACGGCGAACGGAGGCCGTCCGCGACCTGCCCGGGCGCACAATGGCCCGTGACGGGTCCTGACGACACCCTCCGGCCGGAGGAGGCGAGCGTGTCCGACACCGACGGCTTCCACGACATCCACGACACCGAAGGCGCTCGGGCGCTCGACGCCTACTCGCGCGTGGTGAGCACGGTGGCGCGCTCGATGACCCCGCACGTGGCGAGCGTGCGGCTCGCGCGCGGCGGTGGTTCGGCGGTGGTGTACGCCGACGACGGATATCTCCTCACCAACGCCCACGTGGTCGGTCGCGGGCGGCACGGCACGGCGACGTTCACCGACGGCAGCGAGGCCGACTTCGACGTGGTCGGGGCCGACCCGCTGTCGGATCTGGCCGTGCTCCGGGTGCGCGGCGACGCTCCCACGGCCGCCGGTTTCGGCGACGCGGACGACCTCGTGGTCGGCCAACTCGTCGTCGCCGTGGGCAGCCCGCTCGGGTTCTCCGGTTCGGTCACCGCGGGCGTGGTGAGCGCGCTCGGGCGCGCGATCCCGGTGCAGCAGGGAGCGGCCGCCCGCGTGATCGAGGACGTCATCCAGACCGACGCCGCGCTCAATCCGGGCAACTCCGGTGGCGCGCTCGCCGATTCCTCGGGGCGGGTCGTCGGGATCAACACCGCGGTCGCGGGCTTCGGACTCGGCCTCGCGGTGCCCGTCAACTCCACCACGCGCCGGATCATCGAGACGCTGCTCGTCGAGGGCCGGGTGCGCCGCGCGTACCTCGGTGTCGTCGGCGTTCCCGCTCCGCTGCCGGACGACGTGGCGGCGCGCACCGGGCAGTCGTCGGGACTGCGCATCGTCGAGGTGATCAGCGGAGGGCCCGCCCACCGCGCCGGGATCCGCCCGGGCGATCTCGTGCTCACGGTCGCGCGCGAAGCCGTGTCGGACGCGCAGGGCATCCAGCGCCAACTGTTCGCCGAGGTGATCGGCACCCGGCTGCCGGTGACGGTGCTGCGCAACGGCGCCATGGTCGACGTCTTCGCCACACCCACCGAGTTGGTGGGTTGAGTCCCGACCGCCCGCATGGCATGGTCGGGTGGACAACTGCAGCACCTCGCGGGAGCTCGCGCCTTGGCGGGCTGAGAGGGCGGCTGGTGTCCCTTCACGGACCCGGCGCCGCCGACCGCATGAACCTGACCGGGTAATGCCGGCGTAGGGAGTGAGTCATGACGGCAGCGGAGCATGCCGAGGTTCGACCCAGCATCACCACCGGCCCCATCACCGGGTCCCGGAAGCACTACACCGTGACGGCCTCGGGTTTCCGGGTACCGAGTCGGCGGATCGAGTTGTCGAACGGCGAGCACTTCGACGTCTACGACACCTCCGGCCCGTACACCGATCCGGACGCCACTGTGGACGTCCACAAGGGACTGCCGAGGACTCGCGAGTCCTGGCGGGAAGGCCGGGAGCACAACACCCAGCTGGGCTGGGCGAAGGCCGGGGTCGTGACCCCGGAAATGGAGTTCGTGGCGGCGCGGGAACGCGTCGACGCGGAGTTCGTCCGATCCGAGGTGGCCCGCGGGCGGGCGGTCATCCCCGCCAACCGCAACCACCCCGAGACCGAGCCGATGATCATCGGCAAGAACTTCCTCGTGAAGGTCAACGCCAACCTGGGCAACTCCGCCGTGTGGTCGTCGGTGGAGGAGGAAGTCGAGAAGATGGTGTGGGCGACCCGCTGGGGCGCCGACACGGTCATGGACCTGTCCACGGGCAAACGCATCCACGAGACGCGGGAGTGGATCCTGCGCAACTCCCCCGTGCCCGTGGGGACCGTGCCGATCTACCAGGCACTGGAGAAGGTCGGCGGAGATCCGGCGAAGCTGTCGTGGGAGGTCTACCGCGACACCGTGATCGAGCAGTGCGAGCAGGGCGTCGACTACGTGACCGTCCACGCGGGAGTGTTGCTGCGCTACGTGCCGCTGACCGCCCGGCGGGTCACGGGCATCGTGTCGCGCGGCGGCTCCATCATGGCGGCCTGGTGCCTCGCCCACCACAAGGAGTCGTTCCTCTACACGCACTTCGAGGAGTTGTGCGACATCCTGCGCGCCTACGACGTCACGTTCTCCCTCGGTGACGGCCTGAGGCCCGGCTCCATCGCGGACGCGAACGACCGGGCGCAGTTCGCCGAGCTGGAGACCCTGGGCGAACTCACCCGCATCGCCAGGGAGCGCGACGTGCAGGTGATGGTCGAGGGGCCCGGCCACGTGCCGATGCACAAGATCAAGGAGAACGTCGAGCGGGAGGAGGAGCTCTGCGGCGAGGCGCCGTTCTACACGCTCGGCCCGCTGGCCACCGACATCGCGCCCGCCTACGACCACATCACGTCCGCGATCGGTGCGGCGCAGATCGGCCGGTACGGCACCGCCATGCTCTGCTACGTCACGCCGAAGGAACACC
Source organism: Saccharomonospora azurea NA-128 (assembly GCF_000231055.2). GTDB lineage: Bacteria > Actinomycetota > Actinomycetes > Mycobacteriales > Pseudonocardiaceae > Saccharomonospora > Saccharomonospora azurea. The sequence goes on from NZ_CM001466.1 coordinate 2,432,617, forward strand.
TCGGCCTGCCGAACCGGGACGACGTGAAGACCGGCGTGATCACCTACAAGATCGCCGCACACGCGGCCGACCTCGCGAAGGGTCATCCCTACGCGCAGGACTGGGACGACGCGTTGTCGAAGGCGCGTTTCGAGTTCCGCTGGAACGACCAGTTCAACCTGTCGCTCGACCCGGACACCGCGCGCGCGTTCCACGACGAGACGCTCCCGGCGGAACCGGCCAAGACGGCGCACTTCTGTTCCATGTGCGGGCCGAAGTTCTGCTCGATGCGCATCACGCAGGACGTGCGCGCCTACGCCGAGGAGCACGGCCTCACCAGCGTGGAGGCCATCGACGCCGGGATGCGGGAGAAGGCCAAGGAGTTCACCGACCGCGGCGCCCAGGTCTACCTGCCGGTGGTGGAGCGATGACCGCGACACCGAGGACGGCGCTCACCATCGCGGGTTCGGACTCCGGTGGGGGCGCGGGGATCCAGGCGGACCTGCGGACGTTCTTCGCGTGCGGCGTGCACGGGCTGACGGCCCTCACCGCGGTCACGGTGCAGAACTCGGTGGGGGTCAGCGGCTTCACCGAGATCCCGCCCGAGGTCGTGACGGCCCAGATCGACGCGGTGGCGAACGACATGGGCGTCGACGCGGCGAAGACGGGCATGCTCGCCACCGCGGAGATCATCTCGGCGGTGGCCTCGGCGGTGGACGCGGCCGACATCGGCCGCAACCGGCGGATCCCGTTCGTGGTGGACCCGGTCGCGGCGTCCATGCACGGCGACCCGCTGCTGCGTGCGGAGGCGCTGGAGGCGATCCGGACGGAACTGCTGCCGAAGGCGACGCTGGTGGCACCCAACCTCGACGAGGTGCGCCTCCTGACGGGTATCGACGTGCGCAACGCGGAGGACAGCCGCAAGGCCGCCGAGGCGCTGCTCGACTTCGGCCCGCAGTGGGTGCTCGTCAAGGGCGGGCATCTCAGCGGCGACTCGCGTTGCGTGGACCTGCTGTTCGACGGCACGCACATCGTGACGTTCGACGGTCCTCGCTACGACACCCCGCACACCCACGGCGGTGGCGACACCCTCGCCTCCGCCATCACGGCGCATCTCGCGAAGGGGCTCGGCGTGCCCGACGCGGTGGCGGCGGGCAAGAAGTTCATCGAGCGGTGCGTGGCCGAGTCGTACGCCCTCGGTGCGGGGGTCGGACCGGTGTCGCCGTTCTGGCGGCTGCGGCCCGAGTCCGTGCAGGACCGCTCACAGGACCGCTGACGCCGTCGGAGCCGGCGAATGGCCGGTACGTCAGCGCACAACGCGCCGCCCGGCCCGAAGGCGCGTCGGCCGGTCGGTGACACTGGAGGGATGAGCGACACGCGACCCCCCTCCGCGCTGACCATCGCCGGCTCCGACTCCGGTGGCGCCGCAGGACTCGAGGCCGATCTGCGGACGTTCCTCACCTGCGGCGTGCACGGACTGGTGGCGGTCACGGCGGTCACCGTGCAGAACACGCTCGGGGTGCACGACCGCTCGGACATCCCGCCGCACATCGTCGCGGGTCAGATCGAGGCCGTCGCCGCCGACATGGGGGTCGACGCGGCCAAGACCGGGATGCTCGCCTCGGCCGGGATCATCGAGGCGGTCGCCGAGGCGTGCGAGCGCGCGGGCATCGGTGGCGCGGCGGGCATCCCGTTCGTCGTGGACCCCGTCGCCGCGTCCATGCACGGGCACCCGCTGTTCGACCACGCCGGGCTCGACGCCCTGCGGAGGTTCCTGCTCCCGATGGCGACGATCCTCACCCCGAATCTCGACGAGGTGCGCCTGCTGACCGGCATCGAGGTGACGCGCCGGTCGCAGATGCGCGACGCGGCCGTGGCGCTGCGCGAACTCGGACCGACGTACGTGCTCGTGAAGTCCGGGCACCTCACCGACGACCCCGAGTGCGTGGACCTGCTCTTCGACGGCACGGTCTTCACCGAACTCCCGGGCCCCCGCCACGACACGCCGCACACGCACGGCGCGGGCGATGCGATGGCCTCGGCCCTGACCTCGGGGCTCGCGCGCGGGATGAGCGTGCAGGACGCCGCCCGCTTCGGGAAGTGGTACGTGTCGAACGCCGTGCGCCACTCGTATCCGATGGGCGCCAAGGTGGGCCCCGTGTCGGCGTTCTGGCGGGTGGCCGAGGAGCCGGAGGACTGAGCGGCGGTCAGGCGCGCGAGCGTTCCTCGTCGCCGAGCAACGCCTCCAACGCGGGAACGGCCGCCATGAGCGCCGACCGGTGTTCGGGCGACAGGCGGTCGATGCGCGCGCTCAGCTCGTGCACGCGGGTCGCGCGCACGTCGGCCAGCAGCCGTTCACCGTCGGCGGAGAGCTCCACCAGCCAGGCCCTCCGGTCGGCCGGGTCGGACTCGCGGCGCACGTAGCCGCTGTCGACGAGGGCCGACACGATGCGCGACATCGTGGCCGCGGCGACCCCTTCCTTCGCCGCGAGGTCACCCAACCGCATCCGGCCGCAGGCGCCGAGCGTGGACATGGCCGAGATCGCCCCGTGCCCCGGCCCCGGCGCGCTCGCCTGGCGCAACGTCCGCGACAGCCGTCCGATGATGAGGAACAGTCTGCCGGGGACGTCGGACGACGACTCGGAAGACTCGGTCGACGGCTCGGTCGACTCTGTCACTGGGGAGCTCCTTCATTCGCGCCTGGCCCGTAAACGTCGAACACCTTACGGGCCCTACGCACGGCCGTGTACGGCCCTTCAGCGCGGTGGGCTCGACGCCTGTGCCCAGAACCGCTTCGGGATACGGCCGGCCTGCCGCGCGAGCCTGCCCGCGATGACGGCCGAGCGCATGGCCCGCGCCATCCGCTCCGGGTCCTGGGCCCTCGTCACCGCCGTCGACAACAGCACACCGTCGCAGCCGAGCTCCATCGCCAGAGCCGCGTCGGAGGCCGTGCCGATCCCCGCGTCGAGGATGATCGGAACCCCCGCCCTGGCCACGATCAGTTCGATGTTGTGCGGGTTGCGGATGCCGAGTCCGGTGCCGATGGGCGAGCCGAGCGGCATCACGGCGGCGCAGCCCGCTTCCTCCAACCGCAGGGCGAGCACCGGGTCGTCGTTGGTGTAGGCCAGGACGCTGAACCCGTCGGCCACCAGACGTTCGGCGGCGTCGAGGGTCTCGACGGGATCGGGCAGCAGCGTGCGGTCGTCGGCGTGGACCTCCAGCTTCACGAGGTCGGTGCCGAGGGCCTCCCGCGCCAGCTGGGCGGTGAGCACCGCTTCCGCCGCCGTGCGGCAGCCCGCCGTGTTGGGCAGCAGCTCGATGCCCAACCGGCGCAGCAGCTCCAGCACGCCGGATCCGCCCTCGGCGTCGGCGCGCCGCATGGCGACGGTCGTGAGCTGTGTCCCCGAGGCGACGAGCGCCCGCTCCAGGACGCTCAGGTTGCTCGCCCCGCCGGTGCCGATCAGCAGCCGGGAGGTGAGTTTGTGGTCGTTGACGACGAGCTGGTCGCCGTCGTCACTCGGTGTGCCCGGTGCGGGGTCGAGGTCGGACTCCATGTCAGCCTCCCTGCACTGCGGTCAGGACCTCCACCACGGCGCCGTCGCCCACCACGACGTCGGCCCAGTCGCCGCGCCGGACCACCTCGCCGTTCACCGCGACGGCGACTCCCGTGGAGTTCTCCACAGCGGTGTCCAGCACGTCGGCGACGGTGCTGCCCTCGGGCAGCTCGTGGTTCTCACCGTTGACCAACACCCGCATCAGTGCGCTCCTCACTCGTGTTCCGATCCGGTCGTGCCTGCTCCGTGCCCTCCGGTCCGGGCCGTCCCGCCAGCCACGCCAGCACGGCGTCGGCGGTCACCGGCGCGAGCAGCAGGCCGTTGCGGTGGTGGCCCGTCGCCGCGTAGACGCCGTCGGAGAGCGGCCCGAGATAGGGCACCGTGTCGTCGCTGCCCGCGCGGAGCCCGGCCGCGGTCTCGGTCAGCTCGTACTCGGTGACGGCCGGGAAGATCCGCTCGGCCGCCTCGATCAGCTCGCGGACCCCGCGTGCCCGCACCCCCGTGTCGAACCCGGCCTCGTACTGTGTCGCGCCGAGCACCAGGGAGCCGTCGTCCCGCGGCACCAGATACACCGGGCGGCCCTCGACCACCGCGCGGACGGTGTGGCGAGGCGGCGGCAACGTTCCCCGGCGCGCCCGCAGCCGCAGGATCTCGCCCTTCAGCGGGCGCACGGCCTGCGCGAGGTCGGAGTGCAGCCGACCGCTGTGGGCGCCCGCGCAGAGCACCACCGTGTCGAAGTGCCGTACCCCGGACGCCGTCGTGACGCTGTCGCCGCTGAGGCTCTCGGCGTTCTCGGCGACGAACTCCGCCCCGCACTGCCGGGCCGCGGCCAGCAGCGACTCCAGCAGTCGGCGGTTGTCCACGAACACGTCGCTCGGCACGAGCAGGCCCGACCGCACCGAACCGAGCCCGGGCTCCTCACGGCGCAACTCTCGGCCGGTGACGCGCGTGGCCTCCCGGCCGATGCCGGCGAGGTAGCGGGCGAGGACGTCGAGGTACTCCGCGTCGGCGTGGTCGAAGGCGGCGACGAGAGTGCCGTGGGCCGACAACCCGCAGTCGAACCCCTGTGCCCGGAGCTCGTCGGCGAACGCAGGCCAGCGGCGCAGTGACTCCTCCCCCAGCGCGAGCGCGGCCTCCTCACCCGGCCAGGCCTCCGCGACGGGCGCGAGCATCCCGCCCGCGACCCACGACGCGCCTCCGCGCGCGGGGCTGGGATCGAACACGGTGACGCGGTGGCCTGCGCGAGCAGCCTTCCACGCCACGGCGAGGCCGATGACGCCGGCCCCGACGACTCCGAGGTCTTGACTCACCACAGATCACGCTCCCTGCGCCGGCATGACCCGGATCAGGTTCCACGGTCGGAGCTCTCGCTCCCTCTCAGCCCCGGCGGGGCTCCCGTGCGGACGGCCCCAAGCCTACCCCGCACTCGCCGTACACCCGTACTACGGTGGCGGGCATGCCAGGCCTCGACGGTGATCAGATCAGGAAGCGCCTCGACGACGCGCGACTCTACCTCTGCACGGACGCGCGTTCCGAGCGCGGCGACCTCGCGGAGTTCGTCGACGCGGCGCTGGCCGGTGGAGTGGACATCGTGCAGCTGCGCGACAAGACCGGCGGCGCGCCCCTGGAGGCGGCCCACGAGATCGCGGCGCTGGAGGTGCTCGCCGAGGCCTGCGCCCGGCACGGGGCGCTGCTGGCCGTCAACGACCGCGCCGACGTCGCCCTGGCCGTCGACGCCGACGTCCTGCACCTTGGCCAAGACGACCTGCCCGTCGCGACGGCCCGCCGCATCGTCGGCGACGCACCCGTGATCGGCCGGTCCACCCACTCGCCCGCCCAGGCCCGGGCGGCCGCGACGGAACCGGGTGTGGACTACTTCTGCGTCGGACCGTGCTGGCCCACGCCCACGAAACCGGGCAGGGCGGCCCCCGGCCTGGACCTCGTGCGCACCGTGGCCACGGAGATCGATCCGGGGCTCGGCACCACGCGGCCGTGGTTCGCCATCGGTGGCATCGACCTCGACCGGCTCGACGACGTGGTGGCCGCGGGAGCGCGCCGCGCGGTGGTGGTGCGGGCCATCACCGAGGCCGACGACCCCACCGCGGCGGCGCGCGCCCTGCGCGAGGGCCTCACGCGAGCGGGCTGACCGCTCAGTTCTCGCGGTCCGACGGCGCCCGCTCCTCCTGCGCCTCCGTCGTCGGGGCGGGCTGCTGGTCGCTCGGCTCCTGCGGCACCGACGTGGTCTCGCTCGGCTGCGTCGGCTGCGACGGCTGGGCGGGCTGCGACGGCTCGTTCTCCCGCGGCGTCTCGCTCGGTGTCTCCTCGACGGCTCCGCCGCCTCGGCGCTCGTCCGGCTCCTCCTCGGGCACCGACGTCGAGGTGGAGCCGTCGGTGTCCTCGCGCTCGCCGTCCGGGTCATTCACCTCCGGCGGCGTCCGGTCGCCGCCGACCTGGCCGTCGCCACGCACGATGCTGCTCACCGTCGTGGAACCGTCGCCCGACAACGCCTTGCCGGTCACGCCCTCGTAGCCGGTGACGACGAGCATGCCGATGACGAACGCCAACGCGCTCGTGGCCGCCAGCACCGGTCCCCTGCGGCGCCACCACTGCCGGCGGGCCCGCGAGTTCTCGACCGGGCCGGGCGAGGCCAGCACCCGGGTCCGCTCCATCGCCGCCGCGTGTTCGTCCCACCGCTGCTGCGTGACCGCCGGGAGGTACACGGTCCGGTCCAGGTCCTGGTGGGCGGCCTCCCGCTTCCGCCGCCCCGCCACGACCCGAGCCGCGTTCTTGGTGCGCTCCAGCGAGCGCATGAACAGCTCGCTGCCGACGGTGGTCACGACACTGAGCAGCCCGGCACCGACGACCGTGCCGTACACGCCCAGCGTCGAACACAGGAACGCCGCGGTCACCGCCGCGAGCGCGGCCGCGGCGACCTGCACGGGCGAAAGCCCCGACTTCTCCGACTTCTCGGACTGCTGCGAATCGGTGTTCTCGACCTTCGTCCTGTCGTCCTTCATGCCCCTCGATCCGCTCGGACTCCCCACAACCCCTCCAACGAATTCATCGTTCGAGGTGCTCCCGGCGTTGCCCGACGTGAGGACAATTACGTCACACGGCGACACCGCGGCGCAACTGCGCGTCCACAGTGGATTCGAACGGCGACGGACCGGTCACGGACGGGTCAAGGTCGTGACGAACTTGTAGCGGTCACCGCGGTAGATCGAGCGCACGTACTCGACCGGCTTGCCGTCGGAGGCGAAGGTCTGCCGCGACAGCAACAACACCGGCATGCCGATCTCGGCGCCGAGCAGGTCCGCCTCCTGCGGGCCCGCGAGCGACGTCTCGATGGTCTCCTCCGCGCGCTCCAGTTCCACGCCGTAGCGGTCGCGCAACGCCTCGTACAACGAGCCGCCGGAGGCGACGTGCCGACGCAGACCGCGGAACCGGGACGACGGCAGGTGGGTCGTCTCCAGTGCCATCGGTTCGCCGTCCGCGAGCCGCAACCTGCGCAGCAGCAACACCTTCGCTCCGGTCCGGATGCCGAGCAACCTGGGCAGGTCACCCTCGGCGTGGATCTCGTCGATCTCCAACACCCGCGACGACGGCTCCCGGCCCTGCGCCCGGATGTCCTCGGTGTAGGAGGACAACTCCAACCGCTGGGCCAGCTTCGGTTCCGCGGCGAACGTTCCCTTGCCCTGCACCCGGTGCAACCGGCCCTCCGCCGTCAGATCGGCGAGCGCCTGGCGAACCGTGGTCCTGGAGACGGTGAACTCCGTCGCCAGGGCACGTTCCGTCGGGATGGCCGCTCCGGCGGGCAGGGACTCCAACAGGTCGAGCAGGTGTTGTTTGAGCGCCCAGTACTTCGGCTCCCGCTGTGCTCGCGTGCCGGAAAGCGTCTCCACCATTGCCGACTCCCTCACTAAGACACCTACCCCCCTCACCCTGGAACGTACCCTCCGGATAGTACGTTGAACGTGCTCAGTATTGGTCTAGACCGGTGATCGAGACCTGGAGTGCGTCGCAGGTGAGCCGGCTAGGGTGAAAGCAAGGGTGACGACCGTGAACGACACCGAACCCGGCAGGCACATGGCCGCCGAGGTAGCCGAGCAACCGGACGTCCTCGCAGGCCTGGTCCAGGCACGTTTCGACATCACCGCGGTCGCCACACGGATCGCGCAGACCCCGCCCCGCTTCGTTCTCCTGGCGGCCAGGGGCTCCAGCGACCACGCCGCCCTCTACGCGAAGTACCTCGTCGAGGTGCTGCTGGGCCTGCCCGCGGGCCTCGTGTCGCCGTCGACGACCACCCTCTACCAGGCCGAACAGGACCTCGCCGATGTCCTGCTGATCTCGGTGAGCCAGAGCGGCGGTTCCTTCGACCTGCTCGAAGTCACGCAGGCCGCCCGCGCGCGCGGGGCGCTGACCGTGGCCGTCACCAACACGCCGTCGTCACCGCTGACCGAGGCGGCCGAGCTCGCGGTGGACATCCGCGCGGGCACGGAACAGGCCGTGGCTGCCACCAAGACCTACTCCGCGACGCTGATGGCGCTGTACCTGCTGGTGGACGCCATTCGCGGGGGCGACGCGAAGGACGTCGCCGACATCGGCGAGCTGGCCACCCGCACCCTCGACGACTCCGAGGAGCACGTCGAGCGGGCTATCGGCCGGTACCGCTTCGCCGAGCGCATCCTGACCACCGCGCGCGGCTACTCCTACGCGACCGCGCTGGAAGCCTCGCTGAAGCTGTCCGAGACGACCTACCTTCCCACCCGCGCCTACAGCGGCGCGGACCTCCTGCACGGCCCCGTCGCCGCCGTCGACGCCGGAACCGCCGTACTCGGCATCGCGGGCGCGGGCCACGGCGGCGCGGCGATGCTCGACGTGTTCGACACGGTCACCCGTAGCGGAGCCGACCTGCTGTGCGTCGGCTCGGCCGCACACTCGGTGCCGTCCGCGGCGCTGACCGTGCCCGTCGCCGAGTCCGCCGAAGAGGTCGCACCCATCCTGGAGGTCCTGCCCATCCAGCGCCTGGCACTGGGACTCGCGCTCGCGCGCGGGCTCGACCCGGACGCCCCGCGCGGCCTGCGCAAGGTGACGAGAACCCGATGAGCCTCGCCGTAGGGGTGGACGCGGGCGGCACCTCCACGCGCGCCTGGGTCGTCGACGCCGAAGGACGCGTGGTCGGTACCGGTACCGGCGGAGGGGCGAACCCGAACTCGCACCCGCCCGAGTCGGCCGCCCGGGCGATGACCGAGGCGATCACCACCGCGATGGCCGGGTCCGACCCGGCGGACGTGCGCGCGTGGGTGATCGGCATGGCCGGTCGCAGCAAGCTCACCGATCCCCACATCGCCGCCGTGTTCGAACGGGAGTGGGACACCCTCGGCTTCGTGCACGTGCGGCGTCCGACGCTGGTGTCCGACGCGGTGGCCGCGTTCGTGTCGGCGACCGCGGAACCCCACGGCACCGTGCTCGTGGCGGGCACGGGCTCCGTCGCGGGCCGGATCCGCGACCGCGAGATGGTCGGCACGGTCGGCGGCTACGGCTGGCTCCTCGGCGACGAGGGCTCGGGGTTCTGGCTCGGCAGGCAGGCCGTGCGGATCACGCTCGACGTCCTGAGCGGCAACCACCCGCCGACGCGGCTGGCCGACGCGGTGTTGCACCAGGCTGGGATCGACCCGCAGGCTCCCGACGCCGCGTTCCGGTTGATCACCGCCGTCAATGCCGAATCGCCGGTCCACGTGGCCCGGTACGCGCCGCTGGTGAGCTCCGCGCACGCCGACGGCGACGCCGCGGCCGTCGCGATCGTCGACCAGGCCGCGGCCCTGCTCACCGACACGGCGCTGGCCGCCCGCGACGACGGCGAAACGACCCCCGTGGTGCTCGTGGGCAGTGTCCTCGGGCCGACGAGCCCGGTGGGTGAACGCGTGCGTGCCGCGCTCCGCGCCGCGACGGACGCACCCGTGCTGGGCAGCGACAACGGCGTGTTGGGAGCGGCCTGGCTCGCCGCACTCGACGCGTTCGGCCCCGAGATCCCGCGCCCGGAAACGGGTACGGTGGAAGGAGGCCCCCGGACCTCCCCCTCGCCGGGGGCCGCTCCTCTGCCCTGAGGGTCAACCACGCTCGTCGGACGCGCCGGACTCGGCGTGTTCGGTGGGATGCCGCAGCCCCGGGTGGTCGTCCGGCAGGCACCGGTACAGCACCCAGCCGCTCACCACGAGCGTCGCGAGCACCAGCGGCCACGACAGCACCACGCGGGCCACGCTCAGGGCCACGACGTCACCGGCCGCCCACAGCGCGCCGAACACCGCCACCCGCACGACGTACTGGGCGACCCACACCCAGCTGGCCCTGGCGTAGGCGCGCACGAGCGCGGTGTCGGAACGCCACCGCGTTCGCTGCCCCAGAACGAAGCCGAGCACCACACCGAGCAGCGGCCACCGAATGACGATGCTGATCGTCCACGCGAGCGCGCTCGCGACGTTGGAGAGCAACTGCGGGAGGAAGAAGTCGACCGCCCTCCCCGTGTACAGGGCGATCAGCGCGGCCACGACCACCGCGGCGAGACTCACGAGCACGGCCCCGGGCCGGTCGCCACGCGTCATCCGGACGACCCCGACGACGAGGCTCACGGCCAGCGCCGCCGCCGCGCCCCAGCCGATGGACGACCCTCCGACCAGCCACCCCACCGCGAACGCGACCGGCGGCAGACTCGCGTCGAGGGCCCCTTTCCGGCCCCCGAGCAGGCTGGCGAGCGACTCGCGGCGCGCGCCGTTCGGAGAGGCGTCATTCACGCCTCCAGCGTGCCCCACCCGCGTTCGGCTCCATGCCGCCGGGAGACCGCGGGAACACGAGACGTTTGCCACACACCCCGAAAAGCGCAGGAAAACGGCCCCCGGACAGACGAAACTGGGGGTTGCAGTTCAACCGACGGTGGCGTAAGCGGCCTGCAGAGGGGCATCCTTTCCGGTTGTCTGCGGGATTTTCACTGGGGCTTTACTGGGAGGAGACGTTGGTGACCCATTTCGACAGCTACGTGGCGATCGGGGACAGCTTCACCGAGGGCCTCAACGACACGCTCCCCGACGGCTCGTTCCGGGGGTGGGCCGATCGGCTGGCCGAGATCCTCGCAGACGGGCGCGACGACTTCCGCTACGCGAACCTCGCCATCCGCGGCAAGATGCTCGCCGAGATCATGGAGGAGCAGCTCCCGGTCGCGCTCGACATCCGCCCCGACCTGGTCACCGTGTGCGCGGGCGGCAACGACATCATCGTCCCCGGCGCCGACGTGGACGAGGTCGCCGCGCAGTTCGAGCAGGGCATCGCGAGGCTGCGCGAGGCGGGCATCGAGGTGTTGATCTTCACCGGTCCCGACACGAAGCGGATGTCCGTGATGAGCATCCTGCGCAGCAAGGTCGGCATCTACAACGCCCACCTGTGGGCCATCGCCGATCGCCACGGCGCGAAGGTCGTCGACCTGTGGGCCATGAACGTGCTGCACGACGCGCGCGCGTGGAGCGACGACCGTCTGCACTTCACGCCCGAGGGGCACCGGCGTATCGCGCTGCGCGCGGCCGAGGTGCTGGGAGTGCCCACCGAGAGCGACTGGCGCGAGCCGTGGCCCGAGAACGCCGAGCCCGCCAACTGGCTGACCCTGCGTCGCTCGGACCTGGAATGGACCAAGACGCACCTGCTCCCGTGGATTCGCAGGCAGCTGCGCGGTGAGTCGATGGGTGACGGCATCCTGCCCAAGCGGCCCCAACTCGCTCCCCTGGTCACGTCCCAGGCCACCACGGCCACCCTGCTCGCCGAGCGGCCCGTTCCCCGGCAGCAGTCCCGCTCCGCCTGAGCCCACCCCGGGCCGGCCGATCACCGTCTTGGCGGCGGGTGACGAATCGGACCTACAGTCGCACTATGCCCGCCAAGCGCGTTCTGGCTGTGCTCGCCGCCTCGGCGGTGCTACTCAGCGGTGTCCTCGCGCTCCTGGCGACCCTCGTCGAGGCGGACGGCATCGAGGCCGACCTCGCCGAGCGGTCACGGCAGGCCCTGGCGGAGGCAGGCTTGCCCACCGACGTCGTGAGCTTCTCCGGACGGGACGCGGACGTGCGAGCCCGCACGCCTCGGGAGGCGCTGCTCGCGAGCGCCGTCGTGGCCACCGTCGACGGCGTGCGGTCGGTGGACGTCTCCGAGGTCGCCACGGCGTCTCCGGCCCAGGCGGAGCGCGGTCTGGTCGCCGAGGCGCACAGAGCCGCGAAGGCGCTGTTGCAACGGGCCGTCGACGACGTCCTGGCCGAGCACCCCATCACCTTCCGGCCGGATTCGGCCGCGCTGACCCGAGCCGGTGAGGACGCCGTGGCCGAGGTGGCCTCCGTGCTGACGGATGCTCCCCCGGATTGGCGGTTCGAGGTAGGCGGGCACGTCGCGCGGGTACTCGGCTCTGACCGGGAAGGCGCCGAGGAGCTGTCGCACGCACGCGCAGCGGCCGTGGCGGAGGAACTGGTGAACCACGGCATACCGCCCCAGCAGGTCACCTCCGTCGGATACGGCGACACCCGCCCGCTGTCGAGACTCGGCACGTCCGCGATCGACCGGAGGGTGGAGATCACCGTGCGATAGCCGCCCGGCGCCGAGGGTGAACTGGCAGGAGGCGGCCCATGCTGTGGTTGTTCGGTGAGATCTGGTTGTGGTTGTTCGCCGCGTTCGTGCTGGGCCTCGCCCTGGCCGGGGCGACGTACTACGCGATGCGTCGCCGGACGACCGCGGACGGCGACCGGGCGACCGGCCCCACGGCACCGCCGTTGTCCGACACCGAGCGCACCACGCTGATGCGCCGCGTGGACCCGGACCACGACCCCGCGCACGGGGCTCGGCGCCCGCCGTACGGGACCGAGGACGCCCCGGCCGAAGGACGGCTGCACGGTGTCCTGCCGCTCACGCCGTCCGAGTGGCGCGAACGCAACGACTGGCCCGACGAACGTGACATCGCGATCGCCGAGGAGAACCGCCCGCGGCCTCAGGGCTGACGGCACGGGCTGATAGGTTGCCGATTGATTCCCCCGGTTCACGTTCGTCGCCCGAAGGATCGTGCATGCCGCTTCCGCACTGGACGTCGGAGAACGTTCTCCCGCCCGGGCGGCACCAGTCCGACCTCTCCGACATCTACGAACGGCTGGTGTGGGACGCCCCGTACCGCAACGAGCGCGAAATCCTCTTCAGTGCCCTGAGCGGGTACCTGGGCGTGGTGTGCAGGCTGATCCCGTCCGGCCGCGCCTGGATCGGCGGCGGTCTCACCGTGCGTTCGGCCGAGATTCCCCGCGACGTCGACGTGGTGCTGCTGCCCGACGAGTGGGGCGCGCTCAAACGACTCGACGGCCACGCCCGCTCGACGTTCTACGGCATGTTCACGCTGCGGGGCGTGATCGCCGAACAGCCCGCGATGTACCTGGAGCAGGTGCAGCCGGTCAGCGGCCTCGTCGACGGGTTCCTGTGCCACCCCGGTGACGAGGACGTCTGGGAGTCGGTGTGGTCGCACGGTCCCGTGCCGGGCACGGTGAAGGGTTTCCCGGAGGTGGTGTGGTGAACTTCCGGCAGCTCGCCGAGAACGTCCCCGGCGGCACGTGGCTCGACGACCTCGCGAGGGCCTCGGCGCTCGCGGCCCACGCGAAGTTCGAGCGCACGTCCCGGTCGCCGCTGCTGCGTGTCTCGGTGCTCGGCTCGTCGCACCTCGACGCCTACACGTCGTCCGACCTCAGCCGCGCGCTGCAGGACGCCACGGCCAAGATCGGCCACATCGTGCGCAACCCGCAGACCGAGATCACGTCGGTGCAGCCGTCCGACCGCGAGAAGGCGCCCCTCATCCAGCGGGGCCAGGCGGGCAACGCGATGTTCTTCGGCTTCCCCGAGACGTCCGTTCCGGGTGCGCTGATCTCCGACGGCATCGAGACGCTCTCCGAGCGCGCGGTGAAGGAGCTGTGCGACTTCCTGCCGGTGAACGGCTCCGACGACGGCGCACTCGACGCGGTGCTGCTCCAGCGCGACACCGTCCGCAACGCCGTCAGCGACGTCGTGAACGCGGTCATGCGCACGTCCAGCATCGCGCTGTCGCTCACGCCCACGACGGGCGAGGACGTCGCGCGCAGCATGACCACCGAGCAGGCGCGCGTGCTGCAGAGCAGCCTGCGCGAGTCACGCGAGGACGTCGGGTACGAGACGGTGACGGGCAGGCTCGACGGCGTGCGCACGCGTAGGCGGATCTTCTACCTGGAACGCGACACGGGCTCCACCATCCAGGGAGCCGTCGCCCCGGACCTGCTCGACAAGATCAAGGAGAACCTCGACCGGCCGGTCACGGCGCGGCTCCGCGTCGTGCGCACGACGACCATCGACGGCCGCCGCGGCCGGCCCGTGTACGAGCTCCTGGAGATCCGTTCGGAGACGAGCCTGTTCGACTGACAGCGCGCGGTCAGCCGTCGGTCGGCAGATCCCGAACGAGTCGAACCCTCGACGGCCGAACAGCTCGCGCTGAATCCGGACACGAATACGGCCCCGTGCCGCCAGTCCCGAACCTGGCGGCGCGGGGCCGTACCCACGCACATCCACACCGTCGCACACACACGCCGGACTCACCCCGAGCAAGGAGTCACGCCCGATGTCGTGGCGGCGATCACCTCACCAGCCGCGCCGCTGAGGTGCCGCTACGGTAACAGACCGCATCGGGGCGACTACGCTCCACCCCGACGCCGTCCGTCTCCACGTGATCTCTCGAGGGACCCGCGCTTGCGCGATCAGCGGGTCAGCGGCGTGAAGTCCCTCGCACCGATGAACGTCGGCCGCGGGCTCTTCGCGGCGAAGGGCTCCACCAACGTGTTCTCCACGCTGTTGAAGACCAGGAAAATGTTCGACCTCGGGTACGGCGTGATGTTGTTGCCCGACCCGTGCATGATGTTGGAGTCGAAGAACAGCGCCGAGCCCGCGGGCCCCGTGAACTGGTCGATGCCGTGTTCGGCGGCGAGCTTCGTGATGTCGTTCTCGCTCGGGACGCCGATCTCCTGTTCCTTCAGCGAGGCCTTGTAGTGGTTCTCGGGGGTCTCGCCGACACACTGGACGAACGTGCGCTGCGATCCCGGCATCACCATCAACCCGCCGTTGAACGGGTAGTTGTCGGTGAGCGCGATCGAGCAACTCACCGCGCGCGGCCTCGGCATGCCGTCCTCGGCGTGCCAGGTCTCGAAATCCGAGTGCCAGTAGAAGCCGTTGCCCTTGAACCCGGGCATGTAGTTGACGCGGCTCTGATGAATGTACACATCGGACCCCAGAATCTGCTGGGCCCGATCGAGGATCCGAGGATCCCGCGCCAGTTCACCGATCAGCTCGCTGATCTTGTGCACCTCGAAGATCGACCGGACGTCGCCGGACTCCTTCTCGGTGACGACACGCTCGTCGGCCTTGAGTTCCTCATCCGACGAGAGCCGTACGAGTTCCTGCCAGTACCCCTGCACCTCGGCAGGGGACAGGAGTCCCTCGATGATCGAGTACCCCTTCGCGTCGTGCGAAGCCAGGGCGGCCGCGTCCATCGGGCCGTCCTGCTCACCGCCCCAGACGGTGGGATCGGTCCGCTCGAGCAGCGCCGCCTCACCTGCGACGCGAGTGGGATACCTGTCGGTCGTCCGGCTCTCCGCGAGAGTCACGTAACTCGCCTCCTCCGAGTGCCACTGTGCTGTTTTCCGGTCGGTTTTCTTGACGTTCCCCGTTCTTTCAGGTGATACCCGTTCGGGGTCCGTAGGAACCGCCTCCACAAGAGACGGTTCCCACGAAACCTGTGGTCGTCCGCTCGTTAGTCCTCGACGACGAGTGGGTACACGCCGTTCTCGTCGTGCACCTCACGGCCCGTGATAGGCGGGTTGAAGACGCACACCGTGCGCATGTCCGTCTTCGGCCGCACCTGGTGCTTGTCGTGCTGGTCCAGGAGGTAGAGCGAACCCGGCTTCAGCTGGTACGTCTCTCCGGTCGTCTTGTCGGTCAGCTCGCCTTCACCCTCGACGATGAACACGGCCTCGATGTGGTTGGCGTACCAGAAGTCGTTGACCGTGCCCGCGTACAGCGTCGTCTCGTGCACGGAGAAGCCGACCTTGTCCTTGGCGAGGACGATCCGCTTGCTGCGCCAGTTCGGCTGCTTGATGTCGGCTTCGGTGTCGGTGACCTCGTCGAGGGTCCGAACGATCAATTTGGCTCCTTCACGAAATGAGATGTGCAACGTCGAACGCGCGTTCAGCGCGACAGCACGGCGCCGACCGATTCCTTGATGATCGACAGGCCCTGCTCGATCTCTTCCTCCGTCGTGGTGAGCGCGGGCAGCAACTTCACCACTTCCCCGTCGGGGCCGGAGGTCTCCATCAGCAAACCACGCTCGAACGCCTGGGCACAGACCTTGCCCGCGATCTCGCCGTCGGGGAACTCCAGGCCGCGGGCGAGGCCGCGACCCTTCGCGACCAGGTTCGACTCCGGGTAGCTGTCGACGAGCTCGGTGAAGACCCGGCCGACGCGCTCGCCCTTGGCCTTGGTGGACTTCTCCAGCTCGTCGTCGCGCCAGTACGTACGCAGTGCCTCGGCTGCCGTCACGAACGCGGGGTTGATGCCGCGGAACGTGCCGTTGTGCTCACCGGGCGACCACACGTCGAGGTCCGGGCGGACCAACGTGATGGCCAGCGGCAGACCGTAGCCGCCGATGGACTTGGACAGGCAGATCATGTCGGGCTTGATGCCGGCTTCCTCGAAGCTGAAGAACGGACCGGTGCGCCCGCAACCCATCTGCACGTCGTCGAGGATGAGGAGAATGTCGTGCCGCTCGCACAGCTCCGACAGACCCTTCAGCCACTCCAGGCGCGCGGCGTTGATGCCGCCCTCGCCCTGGACGGTCTCCACGATGACCGCCGCGGGCTCGTTCAGCCCGCTGCCGGAGTCCTCCAGCAGGCGCTCGAAGTAGAGGAAGTCCGGGTAGGCGCCGTCGAAGTACTTGTCGTACGGCATGGGAGTCGCGTGCACGAGCGGGATCCCCGCTCCGCCGCGCTTCATCGAGTTGCCGGTCACCGACAACGCACCCAGGGTCATGCCGTGGAAGGCATTGGTGAAGTTGATGACCGACTCCTTGCCGGTCACCTTGCGGGCCAGCTTCAACGCGGCCTCGACGGCGTTGGCGCCGCCGGGCCCCGGGAAGATGACCTTGTAGTCCATCTCGCGGGGCTTCAGGATGACGTCGTTCAACGTCTCCAGGAAGTCCCGTTTCGCGACGGTGAACATGTCGAGCGCGTGTGTCACACCGTCGCGCGAAATGTAGTCGATCAATGCCTTCTTCAGTACCGGATTGTTGTGCCCGTAGTTCAGAGCGCCGGCACCGGCGAAGAAGTCGAGGTATGCTTTGCCGTCTTCCGAGTAGAGCCAACTACCCTGAGCCCGGTCGAACACGACGGGCCAGCCACGGCTGTAGCTGCGCACCTCGGACTCAAGGGTTTCAAAGATGCTCACTTGCTCAGTCTCCTGCTATTGAGGAACAAAAAATCGAAGGCCGCGAGATCGGTCACATTCGCGTGTATCGATCACTGTGGTCGCCGGGCGCTCGAAAGCGGGCCGACGCGGAAGAGATCCTCGGGCTCGTGCTCGTCGGGGAAATCGTCCACATCGAACAGCCGCGACCGCTCCAGCGTGGCGTTCCACCTCTTCGCGAACGAGGAGAACAGCCGGATCGACGCCTCGTTGTCAGGCGTGATCGTGGTGTCCAGGTAGCGCACTCCGGAGTCCACGAGCTTGCCGAACAGGTCGTCGAGCAGCGTGCCCGCCAGGCCGCGCCCTCGCTGTGACGAGTCGACGGCGACCTGCCACACCAGCACGGACTCGGGGTCCGTGGGGCGACGGTAGCCGATGACGAAACCAACAATTTCCCCGTCGACGCGTGCGACGACCGACGTGTCGGCGAAATCGACACACCACAGTAGGTAGGCGTACGACGAGTTGAGATCCAACTTCTGCGAATCGCGAGCGATTCGCCACAAGGCCGCGCCGTCCTGCTTGGTCGGCGTTTCGATCACAATGCGGCCCGCCGATTGATTATCGCCGTTGGCACGCTCTGAGTGCTTTCCGGACATATTCAAAGAACGTAACAGAGTGCTTTGCCGGTCTCAGCTCGTCGCCCGGTGGCCCACCGTGGCTACCTGCGACAACACAGAAACATGCGTGACAACACCAACAAAAAGGTTCCGATCATGCTAATCGATGTGCTATAAGCACAGCGCTGGGACCGCTCTATTCGAGCGGGTACCTGAGAGGAACCGTAGTGGCGCCGGGCACAGAACGCGAGCGTCTGTCCGGGTTAGCGTCCCGTCGGGTGACACGATGTCAACGGACGGCTCACGACGGTCGGCGGACCGCCCAGCCGAGTCGCTCAACCCCGTTTCGCCGCCGCCTTGGCCGCCTTCTTGTACGAGCGGACCTCCTGCAGCGTCTGCTCGTCCACGACGTCGGCGATGGAGCGCCGCGACCCCTCCTCGCCGTACGCTCCCGCGGCCTCACGCCAGCCCTCCGGTCGCACGCCCAGCTGCTTGCCGAGCAGCGCCAGGAAGATGCGTGCCTTCTGGTCGCCGTAACCGGGCAGCGCCTTCAGCCTGCGCAGCACCTCGCGACCGTCCGGGTCACCCTGCGTCCAGATCGCGTCGGCCCGCCCGTCGTAGTGGTCGAGCAGGTAGCGGCACAGCGCCTGGATGCGCTTGGCCATCGCCCCGGGAAAGCGGTGCACGGCGGGTTGCCGAGCGCACACGGCCGCGAACTCCTCGGGGTCGGCCTCGGCGATGGCGTGCACGTCGAAGCCACCCAGCCGGTCGGCGATCTTCTTCGGGCCCGCGAAGGCCACCTCCATCGCCACCTGCTGGTCGAGCAGCATGCCGGTGAGCAGGGCCGCCGGGTCGTCGCTCAGCAGCGCGTCGGCGTCGCGGTCGCCGGTGAGGTTCAGCGTCGGCATGCCCTCATCCTCGCAGACCACGCGGAGTGTCGCCGTGGCCGCGAACCAGGTCGCACGGCCCGAACAGCACCCCGCGCCACTCCCAGTCCGAGCGACAGGTCGCCCGACCACCTCACTCGGACGATCGGCGTGCTTCGCGAGCAGACGCGGAAGTTGACCCGGCACTGACCGACGTCGTTCGACTCCGGTACCCGAACCGCCGCCGGTACTCCGTGGGACTCACCCCGACGTGCTTGCGCAGCAGCGACCGGAGATTGGACGCCGTGCCGAGTCCACTGGCCTCCGCGACCCGGTCGAGCGGCAGCTCGCCCCGCTCCAGCAGCTGACACGCCAACCGCACCCGCTCGCCCGTCAACCACACCAGCGGCGTCGTGCCGACCTCCGCGGCGAATCTGCGATGCAGCGTCGCCGGGCTCACCGCCGCGCGACGGGCCAGGTCACGGACGGTCAGCGGCCGGTCAAGCCGTCGTCGCGCCCACTCCAGCACGTCCGACAGACCCGCGTGCACGTGGCGGGGAACCGGCCGCTCGACGAACTGCCGCTGCCCTCCGTCGCGATGACCGGCGAACACGGCCCGCCTGCTCACCGCGTTGGCGACGTCCGCGCCGTGGTCCTTCCTGATGACGTGGAGGCCGAGGTCGAGCGCGGCCGCACTCCCGGCCGACGTGAGCACCGCACCCTCGTCGACGTAGAGCACGTCGGGGTCGAGCTCGACTCGCGGGAAGCGCGCCCGGAACGCGTCGGCCCAGCGCCAGTGCGTCGTCGCGCGGCGACCGTCGAGCACGCCCGCCTCCGCCAGAGTGAACGCCCCGGTGCAGAAGCTCATGAGCCGGGCCCCTCGCGCGGCCGCCGAGCGGACGGCCTCCACCACCGGAGCCGACGGCGACACCGCGGGGTCCGGCCGGTTGGGCACCAGAACGGTGTCGGCGTCGTCGACGATGTCGAGCGGTTCGACGTCGGAGAGGCTGAAGAAGCCGGCGTGCATCGACACGGTCGGCGTCGCGGCGCACAGCCGGAAGTCGTACCACGGCGCACGCAGCTGACCGTCGAGTTCGGGCCGTCGCAGTCCGAACAGTTCCGTCGCCACCCCGAGTTCGAACGGATTGGACCCGTTGTCCACGATGGCGACCACGCGATGTGCCGCCTGCGACGACTCTTGCGACATCTGCGTTTTCTAACACTTCCGGGGGATGTTCGCAGGTTGCATGCTCAAGACCATGCACGCTCACGCCACCGGCCTCGACGAGGCCCTCGCGCGCTTCGACCAGCTGTGGAGCCCCCGGATCGTCGCCACCGTGAACGACCACGACGTGCGCGTGGCCAAGGTCGCCGGGGAACACCTGTGGCACGCCCACGACGACACCGACGAGTTCTTCTGCGTGCTCGACGGCGAGCTGCACATCGCGCTCCGGGAAGGATCCGACGAACGCACCGTGACGCTGACCAAGGGCTCGGTGTTCGTGGTACCGCGCGGAGTCGAACACAAGCCGTCGTCGCCGGACGGCGCCTCCATCCTGTTGTTCGAGCGCACCGGCACGTCGAGCGTCGGGACGCGACACGACACCGTCCCGGCACACGTGGACGCCACCACCGGCAGGGAACTCACGTGAGCGCGCCTGATCACGGCTGACCAGGTGCCATGGTCGAGTCCTTGTACGGCCCGTCAGCGGTGGAGCAGCAGGCCTCGCACGAACGCCGCCTGCCCCGCGTGTTGCAGGTCGTCGGCGATCACGCTCACCAGCCGCACGCCCAGCGTGACCGGCGGGCTCCACGACTCGTCGATCACCACGTCGAGGTCGTCGGCGGTGATGTCGTCGAGATAGGCCAGGGTCTGCTCGTGAACGGCGTCGTAGTAGCCGGTCAGCAGCCTCACCGACCGCACCTGGACCGCGGCGACGTCCTCATTCGTGTGCCCGAAACCCGTGTCGGCGTGCGGCAGGTCCACGCCGAAACGGTCGTACCAGCCGTCGGCCAGCCACGTCTGCGCGCGCTCCGCCACCTCGGACACGTGATCGTCCTGGACCCGCGTGAGGTGCCACAGCAACCACGCGATCGAGTTGGCCTGCGCGTCGACACGCTCGTTCAACTGGGCCACCCTGAGCCCTCGCACGGCGTCGTGCACAGCCTGCCTGACGCGCTCGAACCCGTCCCTGAGTACGTCCACGCTGTCCATTCGAGCCATTGTCGGGCACGGAACGGCTGCCCGCCGGGGACGAACCCGCACGGGCGCACGTACGGGAAGCGCGAACACGCGTGCGCAGGGAGCGGACACGAAGTCGGAGGGCCTCTAGAGTCGGGACATGCCGAACTCGACGTCGCGTCCGGCGTTCGCCCTCGTCCCCGGCGCGGGCAGCACACCGTGGTACTGGCACCGATGATCCCGCTGCCCGGGGAGACGGGCTCGCAGTGGTGGGAGCGCACGGGGCACGCCGAGGCGCGGCGCACCGCGGACCTGCGGGCGGGGCGGGATCCCGACGCGGAGGCCGATCTGGAGACGCTGTTCCTGCACGACCTTCCCCCGGCCCTGGCGGAGGCCGCACTGCTGCACGGTGAGTGCGACCAGGCGTCGACTCCGTTCGACCAACCCTGGCCCGCGCCCGCCTGGCCCGACGTGCCGACGCGCGTGGTCGCTTTCCGCCACGACCGGGTGTTCCCGCTGGAGTTCCAGCGCCGTCTCAGCCGGGACCGGCTCGGCATCGTCGCGGACCAGCTGGACGGCAGCCACGTCGGAATACTGAGCAACGCAGTGGAACTCACGCGGTACCTGGTGCGCTGACCGGTCGCTCCGGCGTACGCGAAGTGCGGACAAGCGTACGGGAACCGCGGACACGTGTGCGCAGAGCGCGGACACGGTGTCAGGAGGCGACGGGTCAGGGGGTGGCGGGGATTTCTGCCTCAGGGGGTTTCGGGGAGCAGGCTTGCCAGAGACTGGTTCCGAAACGGGAGATCCGCACCGTGCCGCGGACGAATCGCGGCCTGCGCAGCGTCCGCGCCGCCGCGACCACGGTCTCGTCGGCCACGAGCACCTCGTACTGGGTCGACAGCGTGCGGTCCTCCGGGCCCAGCTCGGCGAGACCGAACGCCACGAGCCTGGTCACGTAGACGGGCACGGCGTCGGTGAGCGTGACACCGGCGGCCCGGCCCACCGTGGAGGCGTTGCGCACGACGACCCTGTCGCCGCCACCGAGGAACGTGCTCTCGACGACGTCCGTCGTGGGATACCGCTCGCCGTGGGCGAGAAGCTGGAGGACGCGGGCCTCGTCCGGCACCAGCGACCGCACGACCGCGTCGTACAGCCGCCGCCTCGCCTCGTCACGCCCGAGTTCGGCCGACTCGGCGAGGAGCTCCGCCATCCGCGTGCGCAACGGGTGGCTGGTCGCCTCGGCATCACCGGCGAGCAACGTGGGTTGGGAGCGAGGACGTGGTTCGGATGTCTCGACGCCGGGTATCAGGGTCGCCAGCTCGTAACCCGTTCGAGCTGCCCACCCGGCCATCCTGCCTACCCGCCGTACCAGCGCTCCGGTTGCCACATCCTGATGTTGCCCGCCCGCAACCGCAGCGCGCTACCCCTTCGGGTGATGCCGATCGTCCTGTGTGAAACCCCAGAGTTCGAGCGCGTTGCGAATGAAATCCGCACCGATCCGGTTGGCCTGCGCGACGTTGCCCTCCTGCCGTGCGGGAAGCTCGTCGCGGCCGTCGACCACCCGGTCGTTCTCCGAGCACGGATGCTTCCAGTACGCGCCGCACCCGGCGGGACACGGCACCTCGACGGTACGGAGAACGCCGAGCTGCGGCTGCTGCCACGTCAGAACTCCGGCGCCCTCGCACAACATGCAGTCGTCACTTCGGAACCTGGCCGAGTCCTCCGCAGTTCTCACAGGGGTCCTTCCGGTTGGGGGCAAGCCCGGATCCGAGACAACGCGGGCAATTCACCATGTCGCCGAAGTTCATCGTGCATCTTCCTTTGCATTCACGGAAGCGAACACGACTATATTCGCGTGATCGGGCCACTCCCCTTGCGCGACCCCACCATCACCCGTTAGTCGGAGTGGGAACGCGGCTCAGACCGACAGCCACTCCTTCGCCGCGGCCATGCCGTCGACGGTGATCTGGTGGCCCCCGCTGTGCCAGTGCTCGGTGACGTCGCAACCCCGTTCGCGCAGCGCAGCGGCCAGTTCCTGGGCGGGCACCAGCGGGGCCATCGGGTCGCGCCGCCCGTTCACCATCAGCAGCCGGGTGGCGGAGAGGTCGTGGCGGGGCGGCTCGGGGACCGGCATCATCGCCGCGAACAACACCGCCTCGGTGAGCACGTCGGGCCGCAGCAACACCGCGGCCGCCGCGATGTTGGCCCCGTTCGAGAACCCGACGGCCACGAGACGTCGCCCGTCGAGTTCGTAACGGTGACGGGCCTCGGTGACGAAGTCGGCCAGTTGTCCCGCCCGGAAGATCACGTCCTCGGTGTCGAAGACACCTTCGGCGTGCCGTCGGAACCACCTCGCCGCGCCCCGCTCCGACACCGGGCCCGCGGGAGCGAGCATCGGCGAGGCCGGGCACAGCTCCTTGCCCAGCGCCAGGATGTCGGCCGGGCTTCCGCCCGTGCCGTGCAGGAGCAACAGGACCGGGGCCGAGGCACTGCCCTCGACGAACTCGTGCTCGAACGTCAACTCGCTCATGCGCTCACCGGGTTGTTCTCGCGGGGGAGGTCGAGCTTCGGCAGCGTGGCCGCGATCTGCGCCCGATCCGGCTCCAACCACGGCGGCAGTTTCAGCGCGCGGCCCAGCTCCAGCAGTGGCTCGTCGACGGTGAATCCCGGCTGCTCGGTGGCGATCTCCAACAGTGTTCCTCCGGGCTCGCGGAAGTAGATCGACCGAAAGTATCGCCGGTCCATGATCGACGTGACACCGACGCCCCGCTCGACCAACTCCTCACGCCACGCGGCCTGCGTGGATTCGTCGGGTGCGCGCCACGCGACGTGGTGCACGGTGCCCGCGGCGACCAGCCCACGGGGTGCGTCCGGTGTCACGAGCACGTCCACGGTGGCGCCCGGGCCGCCGTCGCCCGCGACGAAGCGGAACCGGTTGTGGTCCTCGGCCGCGAAGGTCAGGCCGAGGCCCTCGGTGAGCATCCCCGCCGTCGCGTCCTCCCGGCTCACCGACAGCGTCACCGAGTGCAGGCCGCGCACCGCGTGTTCACCGGGCACCACGGGCGTGTCCCACGGATCGCGGGGATCGCCTTGCGCGTGCGCCACGAGTGCCAGCTGGAGCCCGTCGGGGTCACGGAACGGCAGGACGTCCTCGTCGTCGCGCTGGAGGACCTCACCCGTCGACACCCCCGCCTGCTCCAGGTGCCGCTTCCACCAGCCGAGCGAGTGTTCCGGCACCGAGAACGCGGTCGTCGTGGCCTGGCCGGTGCCGAGCCGCCCGCGCGGGGCGTCGGGCCAGGGGAAGAACGTCAGCAGCGTGCCCGGCCTGCCGGACTCGTCACCGTAATAGAGGTGGTAGGTGCCCGGATCGTCGAAGTTCACGGTGGTCTTCACGAGTCGAAGGCCCAGCGTGCGCAGATAGAAGTCGGCGTTGCGTTGCGGGTCGCCGCCGATCGCGGTGACGTGGTGCAGTCCGCTGGTCCGGTAGGGCATGGCTCCTCCTCGCCCACCGGGGGTACCTCTGCGGCCATCGGCATAAACGACAGGGCGAGCCGCCCCGGGCGCGTCCCGCGAGCCGACCTCGCTCGATCCGGCCCCTCCGCGCCACGAAGAACGCTCCGGAATGCGAGCGTCGAGGGCGGCGACACGATTCGGCGTCACCCGTTTCACCATTCCCTGGAATTCGCGCACATTTCCTTGACAGCGCTTTCCCCGATCGGGCTACGTGATGTGCACCACTGTCCGTTTTGCGATTGCGACATGCCTCGCGGGGGTAGCAGGTCCTGAGGCTTTGTGCCTCGGCTCCAACGCCTGTGATCATTCGGAGAAAGGAACATCCCATGCGCAGTGTTCGTCGCGGTCTCGTCGCCACCGCCATCGCCTTCCCGCTCGCGTTCGGCTTCGCCGGCGTGGCCGCCGCGGAGAACGGTGAAGGCAGCGTCGACTGGGCCGAATACGAGGCGAGCATCGCCGTCGCGGGCCCGGAGGGTGCCTTCGCAGGCGAAGTCTCGGCCGAGGCCTTCCACGCCGAGTTCGAGAAGGACGGCAAGAAGGACGGCAAGGAGCACGGCGACAAGCGCTCCGGCGACGCCCGCCACGACGACAACGGCAAGGACAAGGACAAGGACAAGAAGCACGAGAACGGCGAGAAGGAGATCGACTACGCCTCGTACGAGGACAGCGGGGCTGCCGCCAGCTACCAGGGCGCGGTCGCGTGGGACGTCGAATCGGCTGCCCTCCACGCCGAGCAGGACTGATCTCCTCCCCGCTCTTCGGTGACGCGATGCCCCGGGCCTGTTCCCGGGGCATCGTCGTGAGCGCACCCGCCGAATATCGCGGCCGCTACCTCACATCGGTGATTGCGCTGATCCAGTTTCACGCGACCGCTTAGCGCCCAAGGCACCGGGTAGCAAAAACCCCGAGGCCTTCTGCCTCTGCTTCAACCCTCGAGAATCGGAGAAAGGACATCTCATGCGCAGTGTTCGTCGCGGACTGGTCGCCTCTGCCCTTGCCCTCCCGCTCGCGTTCGGCTTCGCCGGCGTGGCCTCGGCCGGAGAGAACGGTGAAGGCAGCGTCGACTGGGCCTCGTACGAAGCAAGCTTCGCTGCCGCCGGCCCTTGGGGCGCAGCCGCCGGCGACATCGCGAGCGAGGCGTTCCACGCCACGTTCGAGCACAACGGCGACAAGGACCACCACAAGGACAAGGACAAGAAGCACGGCGACAGCCGCCACGACAACGGCGACAACGGCAAGCACGACGACAAGGGCGAGGCCGAGGTGGACTGGGCCTCGTTCGAGGCGGAAGGCGCTGCCGCCGGCCCGCTCGGCGCGGCCGCAGGGGAGCTCGAGGCCGAGGCGTTCCACGCCGAGAAGGACTGATCTCCGGGCTTTCTCCTGAAAGGTACCCCGGGAGCCATTCCCGGGGTACCTTTCGTTTTCGCTCGGCGCTTCCCCCGACCACGATCGACGCGTTATCCGCCGCTCGCCCGGGTGAAACCTCGTCCTCCGGTGGCATGAGGACAGCACTGCACCCCCGTTTTCCGGGTAGGCGGGGGTCGGGCTTTTGCCCCACCTGCTGATCCGAAAACGGAAAGGGCATCTCATGCGCGGTGTTCGTCGCGGTCTGATCGCCACCGCCATCGCCTTCCCCCTCGCGTTCGGCTTCGCCGGCGTGGCCGCCGCCGGGGAGGACGTCGAAGGCAGTATCGACTGGGCCTCGTTCGAGTCGAGCTTCGCCACCGCGACCTACCAGGGCGCCGACACCGGTGAGCTCGAGAGCGAGGCGCTGCACACCGACTTCGAGAAGAACGGCAAGAAGGGCGAGGAGCACGGCGACAAGCGCTCCGGCGACGCCCGCCACGACGACAAGGGCGGGGACAAGAACAAGCACGAGGACGAGAACGGCGAGCTGGAGCTCAACTACGCCGAGTTCGAGGCCGAGGGTGCCGCCGCCGACGCCCTCGGCGCGGCGGCGGGCGAGATCGAGGCGGAAGCCTCCGAGGCGGAGCTCGACTGACTCGCCCGGGGCGAACGCTTTCGCTCCCGCATCCCCTCACGCCTGACGACGCCCTGGGATCCGCTCCCGGGGCGTCGTCATGCGTGAGGGTCAGGTGTGTTTCTGGTTCAGCACGTCGTCGAAGAAACCCAGCAGCGCAGGCCACACACCCGGGATCAGCAGCACCCCGAGCACGGCGAACACCGGGAACAGGAACGCCGTCTCGACCTTGGTACCGGTGCTGAACCGCAGCGACTTCGGCGGCCGCAGCTCGTACCACGTCTCGCCCGCGATGGGGATGGGGAAGAGGAAGGGACAGCCGGATTCGGTGAGCGCGTCGCCGAGGCAGTGGGTGAAGCAGCCCAACGCGACCGCGATCCCGAGAAGCCCGGACACCGAGTCGAGTTGCGCGAGCGCGTCGGGACTGTTCTCGACGACCCACCACACCACGGCCCCGCACGCCACGGGCAGCAGCCAGTCTCCGAGCGCGTCCTCGGCGAGCAGCAGGCCGAACACCACGACACCCACGACGACCCAGGGACCGCCCACGGCCGTGCCCCACGCCGTCGCACCACCGAGCAGGAGCGCGAACAGCAGCGTGTGGGACAGATGCCGGTGGCTGCCCTTCTTCCGTTCGTCTCGCGGCCCCTTCGTCAGCTGGTAGAAGGACGCCGACGCCTTCCGGAGCAGCCACGACAGTGCTCCCGTCACCGGACCGAGCAGCTTCGAGGCACGCGCGCCGGGATGATCCAGGTCCGGCAGCAGCGCGTAGCCCGCGGTCGTCGCGGCGAACACGAGTGCCTGCGAGAGCGTGGTGATACCCACCGCAGGCGCTACCGCCAGGCCGGCGCACCAGCCGGTCAACGCATGGGTGCGACCCATCATGGGAGTCGAGAACCTTCCAGCAGTCGGTCGGGGACACGGTCGAACATCGACTGTGATCAGTCTCCCCGACCGAGCACGCGCAGTGATCAACACCCCTGTCCTGGACGCGGATCGTACGCAGTGCCCCCTACGAAAGTCGGTAATTCAGCGCCGAGCCGTCCGGATGTGAAACGTCTGTGAGTCCGCTGAGGATGATCGATCCAAATATTCGTTGGAGGTCACCTAGTGGCAAGACAACCGTGGATGAGACGGATAGGCGTCGCCACGGCGGTGAGCGCCGTCGCGGTGCTGGGGCTCGGGGTGCCCCAGGCTTCGGGCCAGCAGCAGGAGATCCCGCCGCAGGCGGAGCCTGGTGAGGAGCTCGACCACGAGGACCAGATCCTGCTGGAACAGGCCGAGAAGGAGGGCAGGTCCACCGTCACACTGCTCGTCGCCGCCGAACCCGGCAAGGCGGCGGCCGCCAAGGGCGAGCTGTCCTCGCTGGGCGGCAGGGTGCAGAAGACGGACGCCGACCTCGACTACCTGAAGGTCACGGTGCCGCTCGCGGCGGCAGAGCAGGCGCAGAAGCTCCGTTCGGTGAAGGCCGTCGACGTCGACGGGCTGATCGCCAGGGACGAGCCCGAGCCGCTCGGCGTGACCGACCCCCTCCCGCAGCCCGCACCGGACGCCACGACACCCAAGAGCAACCCGTACCTGCCGACGCAGGACACCAAGGCCGCCCGGTTCAGCCAGCTGTTCCCGTTCTGGGACGGCCGCGGCACCACCATCGCGATCCTCGACAGCGGTGTCGACCTCGACCACCCGGCGCTGGCCGAGACCAGCACCGGCGAGCGCAAGATCGTCGACTGGTACACGGCCAACTCCCCCGACTCCGGCGACGGCACGTGGGTGAGGCTGTCGGAGGAGACCTACTCGGGCACGTTCACGGCGCAGGGCCGCGAGTGGACCGCGCCGGAAGGCGAGTTCACCTTCGGCGTGTTCGACGAGACCGCCCAGGACCTCGGCTCCGGCAGCAGCGAGCTGGAAGGTGACGTCAACCGCGACGGCGACCGCGAGGACAGCTGGGGCGTGCTGGTCGACACCGCGTCGATGGAGGTCCGCGTCGACCTCGACGGTGACGGCGACTTCACCGACGAGAAGGCGATGCGGGACTACAAGGTCGACCACGACGTCGGCTTCTTCGGCGAGGACGACCCGGACACCGAGGTCGTCGACCGCATGGCGTTCGTCGTGCAGACCGACCAGCCGGGCTACGTCAACATCGGCCTGTCCGCGGGCGCGCACGGCTCGCACGTCGCGGGCATCGCCGCGGGCAACGACCTGTTCGGCGGCAAGATGGACGGCGCGGCTCCCGGCGCGAAGCTGATGTCGGTGAAGGCCTGCCTGTCGACCCCGTCGTGCACGTCGAGCGGCCTGGTGGACGGCGTCATCTACGCGGCCGAGAACGGCGCCGACGTCGTCAACATCTCGATCGGCGGCCTGCCTGCCCTGAACGACGGCAACAACGCTCGCGCCGAGCTGTACAACCGGATCATCGACACCTACGACGTGCAGCTGTTCATCTCGGCAGGCAACAGCGGCGCCGGGGCGAACTCCGTGGGTGACCCGTCCGTGGCAACCGACGCCCTGAGCGTCGGCTCCTACATCAGCGAGGCCACGTGGCTCGCCAACTACGGTTCCGAGTCCGCGACCAAGGAGAGCCTGCACCCGTTCTCGTCGCGCGGGCCGCGGGAGGACGGCGGGTTCAAGCCCAACCTCGTCGCCCCGGGCGCCGCGGTGGCGACCACGCCGAGGTGGCAGCCGGGCGGCCCCGTGCCGGGCACGTACGAGCTGCCCCCGGGCTACAGCATGCTGAACGGCACGTCGATGGCCGCCCCGCAGGCCACGGGCTCGGGCGCGCTGCTGGTGAGCGCCTACAAGTCGTTGTACGGCAAGCGTCCCGACGCGTCGGTGCTGCGGTCGGCGCTGACCTCGACCGCGCGGTTCGTGGACGACATCCCGGCGTACGCGCAGGGCGCCGGCCTCATCGACACGGTGCGGGCGCTCGACGTGCTCCGCAGCAAGGAACACGCCGACGTCACCACGTCCGTCGAGGTCAACACCGTTCTCTCCCACCAGTTGTCCACTCCGGACACCGGCGTCGGTATCCACGACCGGGAGGGCGTGCGCGTCGGCGAGAACTACACCCGCACCTACACCCTCACGCGGACCAGCGGTGCGAAGCAGCCGGTGAACTACCGCGTCAGCTGGGTCGGCAACGACGGCACGTTCTCGTCGAAGAAGACGGTGAAGCTGCCGCTCGACAAGCCGGTGACCTTCGACGTGAAGGTCAAGCCGACCGAGGCGGGTGTGCACTCGGCGCTGCTGCGTCTGGACGACCGCCGCACCGTGGGCTACGACGTCCAGACCATGAACGTCGTGTTCGCGGCCCAGGAGTTCGCCGAGCAGGACGGGTTCACCACCGAGGCGTCGGGCACCGTCGGGCGCAACCAGGTGCAGAGCACGTTCGTGCGCGTGCCCGAGGGCACGGCGTCGCTGAAGATCGACATGCGGGCGGGTGGCGAGTCGGGCGAGGGCCAGGTGCGCTTCGTCCGCTACGACCCCACCGGCATTCCCGTCGACTCCACGTCGTCGCTGAACTGCTTCAACCCCGACGCCGGCGGCGGCTGCGCGGGCGGCACGGCCACCAGCCGCACCGTCACCGACCCCATGCCGGGCGTGTGGGAGATCGTCGTCGAGGCGCGCCGCACGTCCGACGCGCCCACGTCGGACTGGTCGCTGGCGATGGCGGTGCAGGGCGCCTCGGTCGAGCCGAACCCGGACGTGCTGCCGGAGGCGGCGCTGGGTGAGCCCGTGTCACGCGAGTACACGGTGACGAACACCCTGGGTGCCTTCACCGGCGCGCTCACGGGCGTGCCGCTCGACAGCGCCCGCAAGGAGCGTCCGAGCATCGGGGAGGGCGAGGTGCAGTCCTACGACGTCACCGTGCCCGAAGGCGCCGGGTCGCTGACCGCCACCATCGGCTCCACCTCCGACGGCGGCGCGGACCTCGACCTGTTCGTCTACGACTGCACGTCGGGCGACTGCGTGCTGGCCGACTACACCGCCGACGGCGACTCCGAGGAGTCGGTGACGGTGGCGAAGCCGGCGGCCGGGACCTGGCGGGTGGAGATCGACGCCTACTCGGTCCCGTCCGGCACCACCGAGTTCGACTACCTCGACAGCTACGCGGTGGACGGCCTGGGCGCCGTCGAGGTCACCGACGAGGCCGCCGAGCGGGCCACCGGCAGCACGTGGACCGTGCCGGCCACGGTGACCGCGACAGCGGACCCCGGTGACGGCCGTGTCCTGCGGGGTGTCCTCGCGGTGCGCACCGTCGACGACCTGCGCGTCGGCAGCGCCGAAGTGATCGTCGAGTCGGTCACCGGCTGACGTCCTGCACACCGATCAGCCGGGTGCGGCCCCCGCCGTGCCCGGCTGATCGCGTTCTCCGCCCCGGCATTCTCCCGGGGCACGCCGGGTACCCGGCGCCCATGGCGTCTCGACTCGACCCGTACCGGGCGAAGCGCAGGAAGGGCCGGACTCCCGAGCCGCTGCCCGAGGACGCCGGCTCCGGTGCGCCCGATCGCGGTCCGGGCGAGCGCTTCGTCATCCACGAACACCACGCCCGCCGACTGCACTGGGACGTCCGCCTGGAGCGGGACGGCGTGCTGGTGTCCTTCGCCGTTCCCAAGGGCCTGCCCGAGGAACCGGGCACCGTGCGTCTCGCCGTCCACACCGAGGACCACCCGCTCGACTACGCCACGTTCTCCGGCGAGATCCCGAAGGGCGAATACGGCGCGGGTCGCATGACGATCTGGGACCAGGGCGAGTACGAGACCGTCAAATGGACCGACCGGGAAGTGTCGGTGGTGCTCCACGGCGAACGCGTGGACGGTCGCTACGTGTTCTTCCGCTCGCGGGGTTCCGACGCCGACGACCGCGACGGCAAGGACTGGAACGTCATCCGCTCCGACCCGCCCGGCGACCCCGAGTGGACCGCCCTGCCCCCGGCCATGAAGCCCATGCTCGCCGTCGCGGGAACACTGCCCGAGGACGACGCCGCCTACGGTTACGAGTTCAAGTGGGACGGCGTCCGCGCGCTGACCCGTGTCGAAGGCGGGCGCGCGACGCTGTTCTCCCGCCGCGGCGAAGACATCAGCGCCGTCTACCCGGAACTGCGGGCGCTGGGCGAGCAACTCGGCAGCACCCAGGTCTGGCTGGACGGCGAGATCGTGGCCCTGCGGGACGGGCGGCCGAGTTTCGCCGCGTTGCAGAGTCGCATGCAGGCCGGCGAGCCGCGGGCCCGCCGCCTGTCGCGGCAGGTTCCCGTCACCTACCTCGTGTTCGACCTCCTCCATCTCGACGGCCACTCGTGCCTCGACCTGCCCTACCGGCACCGGCGCGACCTCCTGGAGAAACTGGAGATCGGCGGCGAGCACTGGCAGGTGCCGCCCTGGTTCTCCGGCGGCGGCAGCGCCGTGGTGGAGGCCGCGGCCGAGCAGGAGCTGGAGGGCGTCATCGCCAAACGGCTCGACTCGCCCTACCGCCCCGGGGAACGACACGGCTCCTGGCTCAAGATCACCGACCTGCTGACGTGCGAGGTGGTCATCGGTGGCTGGCGTCCCGGCGAGGGCCGACGGGCCGACACCTTCGGCTCGCTCATGCTCGGTCTCCCACGTCCCGACGGGCTGCACTACGTCGGCCAGGTGGGCACCGGCTTCGACGACGACACTCTGCGCACCCTCGCGTCCCGGCTACGCCGCCTGGAACGGCGGACCTCGCCTTTCACCACACCACTGCCCCGCGACCGAGCCGCCGGCGCCCACTGGGTGAGCCCGAAACTCGTGGGCGAGGTGGCGTTCAAGGCCTGGACCGACGAGGGCAGACTCCGCGCCCCCGCCTGGCGCGGCCTGCGCCCCGACCGCACCCCCGAGGAGTTGATCCGATGACCGACACCCCCACACTCGTCGACGTCGGAGGCCGCCGCCTCCGGATGTCCAACTTGGACAAGGTGTTCTACCCCGAGTCGGGATTCACGAAGGGGCAGGTCATCGACTACTACGTGCGCGTGGCCCCCGTGCTGCTGCCGCACGTGAAGGACCGTCCGCTGACGTTGAAGCGCTACCCCAACGGCGTGGAGGCCAAGTCCTTCTTCGAGAAGAACGTCTCCGGCCACGCTCCCGACTGGGTCCGCACCGTGACCATCGAGACACCCGGCAGCTCACGCGGCGCCGAGAGCGCGGACTTCGCGCTCGTGCAGGACCTGCCGACGCTGGTGTGGGCAGCACACCTTGCCGGCATCGAACTGCACATTCCCCAGTGGACGGTCGGTCCACGCGGCGGGCAACGCACTCCCGACCTGCTCGTGTTCGACCTCGACCCCGGCGCCCCCGCCACGATCGTCGAGTGCTGCGAGGTCGCCCTGTGGCTGCGCGACGAACTCGCCGACGACGGCCTGACCGCCTACCCCAAGACGAGCGGGTCGAAGGGCCTGCAGCTCTACGCCCCCGTCCGCACGCGCTCCGCCTCGCGCACCGGCGAGTACGCCAAGAAGTTGGCCGAGAAACTCGAGAAGGAGCATCCCGACCTCGTGGTGTCGCGGATGGCGAAGAACCTGCGCGGCGGCAAGGTGCTCATCGACTGGAGCCAGAACAACCCGAAGAAGACCACGGTGGCCCCGTACTCCCTGCGCGCGAGGCCCGCTCCCACCGTCTCCACGCCCGTGACGTGGCGGGAGGTCGAATCCTGCCGCGAACCGGACGACCTGCGCTTCCTGGCCGACGAGGTGCTCGACCGCGTCGACGACCTCGGCGACCTCTTCGAACCCCTCCTCGCCGAGGACCGCCCGTCACTGTGACCCCGACCATCGTGTCCGCGACCTGCGTACGCGTGTCGGCGCCCTGCGACGCGAACACGCGTACGGGAAGTGCGAACATGCGTGCGTAACTCGCGGACACGATGGTCAGGTGAGGGTGTCGTCGAGGAAGGCCAGGGTGCGGCCCCAGGCCAGGTCAGCGGCGTCGGCGTCGTAGAACGAGGGCGCGTCGAAGTTCGAGAACGCATGCCCGGCCGCGTAGCGGTGCACCGCGATGTCGGGCCGGTTCGCCACGGCGGCCTCGACCGCCGCGATCTGCGCCCGGGAGATGTACGGGTCGTCGTCTCCGAAGTGGAACAGCATCGGGCACTCGATGTCGCTCGCGAGCGCGAGGTGGTCGTGCACGGCGGAGCCGTAGTACGACACGACGGCGTCGGGCCCCCGGCCGTCCACCCGCGCGGACGTGGCGAACAGGTACGCGAGCGTGCCTCCGAGGCAGAAGCCCACGGCACCCGCGCGCGGCGAACATCCGGGATCGGCCCGCACGTGCGCGAGGGTCGCGGTCATGTCCTGCACGGCGAGCTCGTAGTCCAGCCGAGTCGCGAGTTCCATACCCTCCGCGAGCCCGGTCTCGTCCCGTCTCTCGAACCCCGGTTTCAACCGCCAGAACATGTCCGGAACGACGGCGTGGAACCCGTTGTCCGCCAGGCGGACCGCGAGCTGCCGCATGTTGTCGTTGACGCCGAAGACCTCCTGGAACAGCACCACGGCAGGAGCCGGACTCCGATCGGGAACCGCGACGAACGCGCGGAAGGTCTGTTCCGCGGAGGCGTGGGCATCGACGGTGATGTTGTCGTAACGGCTCGTGACCATCGCTCGATCTTCACGGTCCGGAGCGGACGTGCCAACACCAACGCGCCCAGCGTCACGTTTGCGGGGGCTGCCGTCGGCGTACCCGAGGACTATGCTCGCCTCTATGCCACGGGCGGTCGACAAGAACAAAGCTGAGGACCGCCTGCGTCGGATCGAGGCGGTCACGGACTCGGACCTGGCACACCTGCAGGTGGAAGACGTGCTCCAAGTGCTTCTGGACCGGGTTCGGGAGAACCTCGATGCCGACACAGCGACGATTCTTCTTCTCGACGCCTCCGGACAACAGCTCGTCGCCACCGCGTCCTCCGGGATCGAAGAAGAGGTGCGCCAGGGTGTCCGCGTCCGCGTCGGGGAGGGCTTCGCGGGGCGCATCGCCGCTGACCTGAAGCCGTACCTCATCAACGAGGTCAGCGAGAACACCGTGGTCAATCCACTGCTGTGGCGGAAGGGCATCCAGACGCTCGTCGGTGTGCCGCTGCTCAGCGAGGGCAGGTTGCTCGGCATCCTCCACGTGGGCACGTTGCGTGACCGGGAGTTCGACGAGAACGACGTCCAGTGGTTGCGGGTCGCCGCCGACCGCATCGCGATCCACCTGAACAGCCAGCTGACCGCCACCGAACGCAACGCCGCGACGACGCTGCAGCGCTCGCTGCTGCCGAGCAAGCTGCCCCGGATCCCCGGCCTCGACTTCGGGGCGCGCTACGTCCCCGGCGAGCGCCTGGAGATCAGCGGCGACTGGTACGACGTCTTCACCGTGCCGTCGGGCCGGTTGTGCATGGCCATCGGCGACGTGGTGGGCCGGGGTCTGTCCGCCGCGATGGTGATGGGACGACTGCGCACCGCGGTCCGCGCGCACGCGTTGGACAGCGACGATCCGGCCGAGGTGCTGTCCAAGGTCGATCGACACGTCCGGCATTTCGAGCCCGAGACGATGGCGACGGTCGCCTTCGGCATCTGGGAGCCGTCGTTCGAGGCGGTGCACCTGTCGCTCGCCGGCCATCTTCCGCCGGTGGTGGCGGCGGAGGGCGAACCGAGCCGACTCGTCAACGAGGCACCGGTCGACGCGCCGATCGGGGTCAGCTCGGCCCCCCAGCGCCGCCGGCGGGTCACCGTGCCCATCCCCCACGGTGCGAGCCTGCTGTTCTACACCGACGGACTGGTGGAACGCCGCGACCGCCCGCTCGAGGAAGGACTGGCCGCGCTGTGCGAGGCCGCCCGCACCGGTCCCGCCGACCTGCTGTGCGCGGAGGTCATGAGCAAGCTCGTCGGCACGGAGGTGCCGACGGACGACATCGCCGTGCTCGCCGTGCGGAGGCAGACGCCCAGTGCCCCGCACAAGCTCGACCTGGAGATCGACGCCGTTCCGGAGGCACTCGCCGACGTCCGTTCCGAACTTCGGCGGTGGCTGCCCAACGTGGGTGCTTCGGAGGACGACGTGGCCGACCTGCTCATCGCCGTCGGCGAGGCCGTCGCCAACTCGATCGAGCACGCCTACGGCCCCCAGGGCGGTAAGGTGGAGATCCATTTGGAGGCGCACAACCGCGAAGTGCAGATCGGTGTCTGCGACACGGGGACGTGGCGCGCCGCGCGAGGCACCCACCGCGGGCGGGGCACGCAGCTCATGCGTCAGCTCTGTGACGAGGTGACCATCGACCACGAGCAAGCGGGCACCTGCGTCGTCCTGCGCAAGCAACTGTCGGAAGGCGAATCCGCATGACCGAGGCGAACGTCGAGGTCCGCTCGGACGGCGACACGGTGGAGATCCTGCTGACGGGCGAGATCGACCTGTCGAACAGCGACCTGATCCGCGAGAAGATCTTCGCCTCCATCGACAACCACCTCGTCGCCGTGAAGATCGACCTCGGCGGCCTGACCTACATCGACAGCGCGGGACTGCGGATTCTCTTCGCGCTCGCCGAGCGCCTCCGGCTGTTGCAGACCGAGTGCAGCATCCACGCTCCGCCGGGCACGCCGACCCGGCGGGTGCTGGAGCTGTCGGGCATGACGGCCGTCGCGGAGGTCAGGCCCTGACGCGCAGCGCCCGGGAGTTGTCGGCGGGTGTGGTTACTCTGCGCGGGTGAGGACCGAGACGGCAGTCAACGAGACGTTCGCGCAGCTCGTCGCCCCGTACCGGCGTGAGCTGCTGGCGCACTGCTACCGCATGCTCGGCTCGCCGCACGAGGCCGAGGACGTGCTGCAGGAGACGCTGCTGCGGGCGTGGCGGGGCTACGCGGGTTTCGAGCACCGGTCGTCGCTGCGGACGTGGCTGCACCGCATCGCGACCACGACGTGTCTCAACGCGTTGAAGAGCAGGCGTCGACGCCCCATGCCGTGCGGTGTGGACGGCACGAGCAGCGATCCGGCGGACGACCTCGTCGACGGCGGGTCGGTGCCGTGGTTGCAGCCGATGCCCGACACGCTCGTGGATCTGCGTGACGACCCGGGGGCCGTCGTCTCCGCACGGGAGAGCATCCGCCTCGCCTTCGTGGCGGCACTGCAGTATCTGCCGCCGCGGCAGCGTGCGGTGTTGCTGCTCCGCGACGTGCTGGCGTGGAGTGCGGCGGAGGTCGCGGAGACGCTCGACACGACGACGGCCGCGGTGAACAGCCTGCTGCAGCGGGCGCGCACGACCCTCGACCGGCGAACCTGGCGATCCGACACGCTGACCGAACCCACCGCGGCGGCGCAGCGTGCGCTGCTCGACCGCTACGTCGCGGCGTTCGAACGCAAGGACATCGACCGGCTGATCGAGCTGTTCACCGCCGACATCGTGTGGGAGATGCCGCCCTACGTGTCGTGGTACCGAGGCCGCGAGGCCGTCGCCCTCCACCTGGAGCGGCGCTGCCCCGGCCGCCCGGGCGGCATCCGGCTGGTGCCGGTGCGGGCCAACGGACGGCCGGGATTCGCGCAGTACTTCCTCGACGACGCGGGCGAGGGGTTCGACGCGTTCCTCGTCCAGGTACTGGACCTCTCCCCCCGCGGCATCGCGCACGTGGTGAGCTACCTGGATCCCGAGGTGTTCGACCTGTTCGGGCTGCCGAGGCGGATCGGTCAGGCCGACAGCTCGGGAATGCGGTCGCCGTAGCGGGCCACCAGTTCGACGTTGCGTTCGTCGCCCCCGGGCACGTTCGCGCTCGTCCACAATGGCAGGTCGACGCCGCGCTTCGCAGCGAGGCCGTCGAGTTCGGCGAGCAACGCGGCCCAGGCGTATGCGGCGGCGACGGTCGAAACGGCGGACGTACGCGGTCCGGCGGCCGGATACACGACGTCACCCGGAGGCACGTGGGTGTCGAGCACGACGGTGGCGTGGTCGGCCAGCCGGGTGCCGCCGCTGCGGTCGGCGGCCGCCGCCGACGCCGCCGTCGACGTCACGGCGATGACCGGCACTCCCCGGGCACGCGACTCCTGCGCGATCTCCACCGGGTACGGGTTGCGGCCGCTGGTGGAGAACACGACGACCACGTCGCCGTCGCGCACGTCGGCCTGCTCCACCAGCGCGCGGCCCCGCCCGGGAACCCGTTCCGCCGCGGAGCTGCGCAGCGCACCCGTCAGCGGCAGCACCTCCGAGTCCCACATCGGCCGCACCGCGGCGAGCCCGCCGGCGCGGTAGAACGTCTCGCACACCATCGCGAGCGAGTGGCCCGCGCCCGCCGCGTGGACGATCCCGTCGCCACTCACCACGTCGAGCACCAGCTCGGCGGCCTTGCTGAACTGCTCGCGCTGCGAGTCGATGGTGTCGATCAGCTCCCGCGCCCTGTCACGCACTGACACGATCTCCTCCACCTCAGTAGTCGACACGCGGCCATCTCATCTCCGTCCCCGGCCCGGCGCAACCGGGTTCGCAGAAGTTCGCGCCTGTAAGAGACGGATTACACCCGGGATCGCGCCCGGCGGCGTGGGCGGGCACCCTCCGCTGCTCCGTTCGGGCTCATTGGTCTTGACCACGTCACAGCCGGGTCTCTAGTTTGCCGAGATCGGACGTCCTATGTCCGCCGACACGGAGGAGGCCGACGATGCCCGTGCGTGCCCTGTCCCGACGTTCCGCCCTGGCCGTCGGCGTCGCGCTCGCCGCGACGACCGCACTGGCCGCTTCCGGCATCGCCGCCACAGCCCCGACTGCCGCGACTGCCGCAGCGCCGGGCTCCTGCACGGGTTCGGTGCCCTACACCTCCGGCACCGAGGGCTACCACACGTTCCGCATCCCCGCCCTCGTGCGCACCGGCACGGGCGACCTGCTCGCCTTCGCCGAGGGCCGCATCGAATCGGGCGGCGACACGGGCGCGATCGAGGTCGTCGTACGCCGTTCCACCGACGGCGGGTGCAGCTGGGGACCGCTGTCGGTGGTGTCGACCAACGGCGACGGCACCGCGGGCAACCCCAGCCCCGTCGTGCTGCCCGACGGCGACGTCGTCCTGCTGACCACCCGCAACGGCCGCGTCACCGAGCACCAGATCATGGCGGGCGAGGTGTCCGATGCGGACACTCGACGGGTCTGGGTGCAGCGCAGCACCGACGACGGCCGGACGTTCTCCCCCGCGGAAGAGATCACCGACGTCGCCAAGGCACCGAACTGGCGGTGGTACGCCACCGGGCCCGGCCACGCGATCGTGCTGGCGAACTCCGGACACGCGGGCCGCATCGTCGTCCCGGCCAACCACTCCAGCGCTCCCCCCGAAGGCTCCGACGACGTCGGCACCGAGGACAAGTACTACGGCGGACACAGCCTCATCAGCGACGACGGCGGGCACACGTGGCGGATCGGGTTCACCGACGACCGCACCGACGGCGTCATCGCGGCCAACGAGACGACGGTGGCCGAACTGCCGAACGGCACGCTGTACTTCAACAGCCGCGACCACGGCACCGCCGAGGGCAACCGGGTCGACGCCTACAGCACCGACGGCGGGGAGACGCTCGTCGAACCCTACGCCGTCCAGGAGTCCATCGTGGACCCGAAGGTGCAGGGCAGCGTGCTCGCCACAACGAAGCCGAACGTGCTGCTGTTCTCGGCGCCGTCGCACCCCACCGAGCGGCGCGCGATGGCCCTCCGCGTGAGCCGCGACGGCGGTGAGACCTGGCGGGTCGCCCACCACGTGTCGGACGATCCGGCGGCGTACTCCGACCTCGTTCAGCTCGACCG
Organism: Saccharomonospora azurea NA-128; assembly: GCF_000231055.2. Taxonomy (GTDB): domain Bacteria; phylum Actinomycetota; class Actinomycetes; order Mycobacteriales; family Pseudonocardiaceae; genus Saccharomonospora; species Saccharomonospora azurea. Next base: position 2,471,546 of record NZ_CM001466.1, read on the forward strand.
GCGCACGATCGGCCTGCTGTACGAGACGGGCACCGGCAGCCCGTACGAGACGATCGCCTTCGAACGGCTGCCGCTCCCCCGTCCCTGAACGGCGGACACGTGTCCGCGCTTCCGGTACGCCTAGTCCGCTCGGCTCGCGTAGGTGAGCGACTCGCCGCCGTGCACGGCCTCGCCCGCGACGAACGTCGCCAACACCCCGATACCGTCGATGCCCGACGTCGGCACGGAGGTCGGGTCGTCGTCGAGGAGGACGAGGTCGGCGTCCATGCCCGCCTCGATCCGCCCACGCCGATGTTCCTGGCACGCGGCGTACGCGGCATGGGTGGTGAACGCGCGCAACGCCTCCGTGGCGTCCACGCGCTCGTCCTTCGCCAGCACCACGCCGCCGCTCGTCGTGCGCTCGACCATGTTGCGCATGCCCGCCAGAGGAGCGCCGGTGCCCACGCACGGCCGATCGGAGCTGCCGGGCACCCGCAGCCCCGCGTCGAGGAACGAACGGTGCCGGTACAGCCACGGCACCCGCGACTCGCCCAGCGACTTGTACATGGTGTCGCCGATCTCGTAGAGGAACCGGGCCTGGGGCACAGGGACGACGTCCAGCGCCGCCAGCCGCGGCAACTGGTCGGGCCGCACCATGGCGGCGTGCTCGATGCGGTGGCGCACTCCCGGCCGCGGGAACTCGCGTTGAGCCTGTTCGAACGCCTCCAGCGTCAGGTCGATCGCGCGGTCGCCGATGGCGTGTGCCGCGACCCGCCACCCGCTGCGGTGCGCGTCGAGGATGCGCTTGCGCAGCACGTCCGGATCGTCGCCGAGGACACCGAGTCCCCCGTCGCCCTCGAACGGCTGCGTCACGGCCGCGGTCTTGCTGCTCAACGCACCGTCGGTGAAGATCTTCATGGGACCGACGCGCAGGAAGTCGTCGCCGAACCCGGTCCGCACGCCGAGGTCCAGCCCCACGACGTCCTCCACGAGCGGGTGCAGTGTCTCCGCCGCGGGCATCAGCTCCACGCGCACCGTGAGGTCGCCGCGCTGCCGGGCGAGCTGGTAGGCCGCCGCCTCGGCCGGGCTGTGCCCGATCCAGCCTCCGGCGACGCCCGCCTCGGTCACGTGTGTCAACCCCTCGGCGGCGTACACCTTCGCCGCCCGTGCGACCGCCTGGGCGAGCTCCTCGACGGGATACGGCTTCACCAGAGCGTCGACGAGTTGCTGCGCCTGCTCGGCGAGCAGGCCGGTGGGCTCGCCCGAGGCGTCTCGCTCCACCACACCGCCCTCGGGCACGGTAGCCGTGCCGTCGAGGACACCCGCCTGGGCGAGGATCGCGCTGCTGACCGAGCACATGTGCGCGGAGCGGTGCTTCAACCACACCGGACGTCCACCGCCCGCGCGGTCCAGCGCCTCCCGCGACGGGTGAGCGCCGAGCACGAAGTCGTCGTACTGCGATCCGACCACCCACGCGTCGGACGGCAGTCGAGCCGCGCGCTCCGCCACCGCGTCGTACAACTCGTCGAGGCTCCGGCACGCCGAGAGGTCCATCTCGGCGAGAGACAACCCGTACCAGACCATGTGGTTGTGGGCGTCGGTGAACCCCGGAGCGAGCACGGCTCCCCCGCCGTCGACCACCGTTGTCGCGGACAGTCCGTCCACCTCGTCGTCCACGCCGACGATGCGTCCTCCCAGCACGCCCACGGTGTGAGCCCGCGGTCGGTCGTCGCACAGGGTCAGGGCGCGCACATCGCGGAGAAGCAGGTCCAGCACCGCGGTTCCTCCCTAGGGTCGGGGCACGAAGTCAGCCGATTACGCTCGGGACACGCTCGACGGTACCCGGGCTCGGGAGGAAGGGGCAGCACGCTGTGCTCCAGCAAAGGAAGGGGCGGACGGCGCTCGCATCGGGACTCGCCGCCGCGTTGCTGGTGCTGACCGCCTGCGCTTCGCCCGGGACCGCACCCGCCCCGCCGGTGGACGAGACCCGCACGGTGACACTGCAACCGTTCACCCCGGAGGGCGAGCTCACCCCGGGACTGCGCGTGGTGCAGGAGGTGTCCGGCAGGTGCGTGCCGTCGGTGCTGAGCCCGGACAACGACCACGCCCGCCGCTGCTTCGCCACCGAGACGTCCGTGGCGATGGACCCCTGCTACGTGCCGGACCCCGAGCTCGGGCGGCGGCTCGTCGACCACGAGGAGCTGCGGGAACTCGGCATCTTCACCGTGGCGGTGTGCCTCGCGACTCCGGAGCAGACCGACCTCACGCGCATCTACGTCGCGGAGGACACCGGGGTGTACTCCGCACCCACGAACTCGGTCGACCCGCACTGGGCGCTCGAACTCGCCGACGGCACGCGCTGCGTGAAGGTGTTCGGGGTGAAGGAGGTCCGGGAGAACCTGCACCTCAGCTACAGCTGCGACGACGGCGGATACCTGTACGGCATCCCCGACGAGGAGCTGCGGGTGTGGATGATCCACTACCGGGAGAAGGACTCGGACGAGCTCGTCTACACCGAGGTGCGCACGGCCTGGAAGTGACGCCCGCGGCCGCCCCCGCGGATCACCGCGGAGGTCGGCGCGGAGCTGATGTCGCCTGCTGTCAGACGACGGGTTGGTCGGCGTCGTCCTCGGAGGTCTCAGCGTCGTCGGCGTCGTTCGCGTCGGCGGAGTCCTCGATCGTCCACTTCAGCTGGAACTCGATCTCCTCCTCGCCGTCACCGCGTTCGTGCTCGATCGAGAACTCGGCGCGCGCGGGCACCCGGATGCGTTCCCCGGCGATCTGGATACGGAACGGCTTGTCGGTTTCGAGCGCGTCGGCCAGCCGGCGCAGCTTCGCCACGACGTCGGCGGTCGAGTAGAAGGCTTCCACGTCCCGCGATGCGGCAGTCACAGTCTTCCCTTCGTTCGGATGGCTTGCTGACGTTCGCGATCCTGTCACGCCGACCGGTCACGCCGCCGGGTTTCGAGACAGCGCCGAATCGCTCACGCGGCCTCGTACGCCGGTACCGACCAGTGCTCCTCGACCAGCGCGCGGGCCCGCGGCAGCGACCCCACGGCGTCGAGGACCTCCGACCGCAGCGAGTCGACCGCGGACGGTGCGACCGACCGCGAGGTGAGCACGGCGAGCACCCACTGCGCCACGTCCCGCACGAGGCGGCCGTCGGCGGTGAGCAGTGCCCCCTCGATCGCACGGAAGGGCTGTTCCACGCAGTCGCGGATCACCAGGTTGAGGTCGGTGTCGGTGACGATGTCGCCCTCGCCCACGGACCCCGCGGGCCCCCACTGCCCGGTGACTTGTCGCACCAGGCTGTAGTGCTCGGTGTCGAGGGTGCGCTGTTCGGAGAGGACGTCCTGCGGCAGGGGCGGCACGGACTCCACCGTCGGAGGGAGGTCCTCGATGAGGTCGAGTCCTTCCGGCAGCGTCGGCGCCCACGCCGTGGCACCGAGCGTCCGCGCGCGGCGTCCGTCGGTGCCGAACGCGGCCCCGCCCGCCAGCACGGGGATTCCCGCCGTGGTCGCCGACTCGATGGCCCGGCGGGTGCTCGGCAGCCCCCCGGCCACGGAGCAGCTCACGGCGACCGCGTCCGGCTCGACCTGGTACAGGTACGAGTACAGCCGCTCGGCGGGTGTCGCCGCGCCCAGGAACGTCACCTGCCAGCCGCGCGCCCGCAGGGACGTGCCCACCACCATCGCGGCCAGCGCGTGCCATTCCCGCTCCGCGCAGCCCACGATGACGCGGCCCTTCGTCAGAGGCAGCGCCCGGACCCGCCTCGCCACGGCCTCGGCGGCGGCCAGCGAGATCCCGGTGGCGATGTGCTCCTGTGCGACCGACCACTCCGCGCTCTGCCACCGCTCGCCGATGCGGCGCTGGGCGGGCGTGATCACGTCGCACAGCAGTGAGACGGGCTCGGCGCCGGCGTCCAGGGCGTGGTCCACGAGCGCGATCGCCTCCGAGGCGTTGCCCGCCGCGAGCGCGTGCTCGAAGCCGGAGAACAAGCCGTCGTGATCGGCGTGGTGTGCCGTCATGGAGGTGGACATGAGAGTCAGGCTCCGTTCTGAACGGCGATCAAGGCGATGTCGTCGTGCGCCGCGCTGTCGAGGTGTTCCAGCACGCGTTGCTCCACGGCCTCACAGACCGTCGCGGGACTCGCGCCCGCGTACTCGGGGAGCATCACGCGCAGCCGCTCGTGACCGAAGAAACCCTCCACGCCACGCGCTTCGTCGACCCCGTCGGTGTAGAGCAGGACGGTGTCCTTCACGCCCAGCCGTACGTCCGTCTCGACGAACGACAGACCGGAGATGATGCCCGCGACCGTTCCGGTGACGCCCGGCTCGTCGACGGCGCCGTCGGCCCGCACCACGAGCGGCGGCGGGTGTCCCGCCACGGCGATCGTGGCGGTGATGGCCTCGTCGCCGCTGTTCCGGCGGAAACGCACGCAGGCCGCCGTCACGAAACGTTGGGACATCTGAGGGCGCAGGACCTCGTTCAACGCCCCCAGCACCTTGGCGGGCGATCGGTCGAAGTACGCCGCCGTCCGGATCGTCTGGCGGGCGAGGCTCGTGTACACCGCCGCGTCGATTCCCTTGCCGCAGACGTCGCCGATGACCACGGTGAAGTCGTCCGCGTCGCCGTGGACGTCGTAGAAGTCACCGCCGATCCGCAACCGCTGCTGTCCCGGCCGGTACCGCGCCGCCACGTAGACGCCCGGGTACTCGGGCAGCTCGGGAGGACGCAGCACCTGCTCCAGGGCGTTGGCCATCTCGCCGCGTTCCTCGTAGAGCCGCGCCGACTCCAGGGTCGCGGCCACCCTGCGACCGAACTCCTCGGCGGCGAGCGCGTCGCCGGTGGTGTAGTCGCCGCCGTCGACGCCGCCGGCCGGCCCGCGCACCACGACGAACACGCCGTTGGTCGCGCCCCCGATGTTGAGTGGGACGGCGAGCACCGTCGACGGCCGGTGCGACGCGGCCTCGTCCCGCAGCGGTGTGGAGGGGACGAGGTCGGCGAGCGCGGCGTCCACGTCGTCGCCGGGTGCCGCGTAGCGTCCGGTGACTCCGCGCCGCCGGAACCGGCCCAACGCCTGCCGGGGATCGAGCCGACCGAGCAGCACAGGACCCGACACCCGCGTGTCGCGGCTGCGGGAGTAGACGGAAACGCTGTCGGAGTCGAAGAACGCGAGCATCGCCCAGTCGCCGAAATGGGGAACGGCGAAGTCGAGTGCCCGGTACACGGTGCGGCGCACGTTCAGCGACCCGGCGAGCTGCCGGGACAGTTCGCCGATGACTTGCACGTGGGCCCAGTCGCCGGGCTGAGGCGTTCCGGCGAGGTCACTCTCCGATGGTTCACGGGGTGCTCGATCGAAAGCCGCGTTCACAGCCGACTCCTCGGTGAAGAGGACATCAAAACCCGACTGTACGGGACGAATCGGCCCTCAGGACCCACCGTGGACCGACCGAGTCCGAACATTCTCGGCGGGTGAGCGGGCGAACGCGCAGGGCCACGGGAACGCCCCGGCGACGTCGACGGTCGGCCCCGGAGCAGGGCGCACGAGCGCGCACGGCGGCGACCGCCGGGAGACCGCGGCGAAGCGAACTGATCGACGAACGAACGAATGGACGGAGCCGGCAACAGGACTCGAACCTGCGACCCTCTGTTTACAAGACAGATGCTCTACCAGCTGAGCTATGCCGGCCTGAATCCTCGCGCCCGAAGACGTGCGGACCCGTCCCCACTATATCCGGCGCGATCTGCGCCACAGCGGGCGCCCACACGGCCTTACGTCGCTGCTGAGGGCCCATATCGCGACTACCGTAGTTCGAGGTCACGTTCGGACAACGATGTGGTATACGCCACGGCCCTCAGGGTGCAACGGTCGAGGCCGCGCTGCCGATGCTCTCCCGGGGGGAACAGCTGGACTTCCGAGGAGGTGGAGATGAAGTTGAAGCCGCGCGCTCGTGCGGCCGCACCCAAGCGCCGTCACGCGTGGCAGATCCTGGAAGCACCAGCCGACGAACAGGCCGAGAAGCGCGCGCAACGCCAACCGGGCCGCAAGATCCGGCAACGCGCCTGGCACATCCTGGAGCCGCCGACGGGCGAACTGCCCGCGGTCGAGCCGCTGCAGGACGCGGCCATCGGCCCGGAACTGCCGGACGAAGCGACCGTCCACATGGTTCTGGATCTCGTCACACGCATCGGTGAGGTCCAGATGGCCAGCGGGGCGGGCGCCTCCGACGTCACGGCCACGATCCTCGCGCTGACGCGGGCTCTCGGCCTCCCACACTGCGAGGTGGACGTCATCTTCACGTCCATCACCGTCAGTTGTCTGCGAGGCAGCGACCTTCCGCCGGTCACCGCACTGCGCGTCGTGCGCTCCCGCAGCCTCGACTACACCCGGTTGTCCGACACCGAACGCCTCGTGCAGCTGCTGATCCGCGGGCGGATCAGCGCCGAGGACGCCTACACGGAGCTGGCGCGGCTCACGAACGCCGAGCACCCCTACCCGCGGTGGGTGTCGACGCTCGCGTGGGGCGGCATGGCCGGCTTCATCACCCTGCTGCTGGGCGGTACCGGGTGGCTCCCGCTCATCTCCTTCGTGATCAGTGCCGTGGTGGACCGCGTGGGCAGGCTCCTCAACAAGGGCGCGCTGCCGTTCTTCTTCCAGCAGGTGGTGGGCGGCTTCATCGCCACGTTGTCGGCCATCGCCATCGTGAACATCGACGCCTTCGACCTGGAGAGACCGACCCTCGTCGTGGCCGCGGCCCTGACGGTGCTGCTGTCCGGGCTCTCGACCGTGTCGGCCGTGCAGGACGCCATCACGGGCTATTACGTGACCGCGTCGGGCCGAACCCTCGAAGTGGCGATCATGAGTGCCGGACTGATCACCGGGGTGGGTGCCGCCATCAGCCTCGCCGCCGAGTTGGGGGCGACCCGGACTCCGGTGCCTGCCACGCCGACGGCCTCGCCGCTGACGCTGCCGATCATGGTGGTCGCCGGGTCGGGTGCCGCCGCGTGCTTCGCGCTGGCGTCCTACTCGAAGATCCGCCCGATGGCCGTGGCCGCCGTCGCGGGCGCAGTCGGTGCGGGCGCCTACGGTGCGCTGAGCCTCGCCGGGTACAACCAGATCATCGCCGCGTCGATCGCGGCGACGCTGGTCGGCTTCGGCGGCGGCGTGCTCGCCCGGCGGCTGAAGGTCACCCCTCTGGTGGTCGCGGTATCCGGTATCACTCCACTGCTTCCGGGGTTCTCGACCTACCGCGGTATGTCCCAGTTGGTCAACAACGGCGACATCAAGATCCTGATGTCGGCGGCGGCGATCGGCCTGGCTCTCGCGGCCGGAGTGGTGCTCGGCGAGTGGTTGGCACAGCCCGTGAAAACGGGGCTCGGACGGCTCGAACGCAAGCTCTCCGGCCCCCGAATGGCGGGCCCCCTGAACACTGGCCGCCCCCTCGAATAGGCCCAGGCGAGTTACTGTTTGGACATGCCTTCCGCGCCATTTTCGGAGCTGCCCTCGAACCCGACGTTCACCCCGCGGTCGAACGCACGAGCCGAGTTCGTCGTGGTCGCCAACCGGCTACCGGTCGACCTCGAACGCACCGCGGACGGCACCCAGCGCTGGACGCAGAGCCCCGGCGGGCTCGTGTCGGCGCTGGAGCCGTTCCTGCGGTCGCGCAAGGGCGCCTGGGTCGGTTGGCCCGGGGTGCCGGACGTGGAGGTCGACGAATTCAGCGACGACGGCCTCGTGCTGCACCCGGTGGCCCTGACCTCGGACGAGGTCCGCGACTACTACGAGGGGTTCTCCAACGCCACGTTGTGGCCGCTGTACCACGACGTGGTGGCCAGGCCGGTGTTCGACCGGGGTTGGTGGGAGAGCTACGTGCGCGTCAACCGGCGGTTCGCCGAGGCGAGCGCGGCCGTGGCGGGCCCGGGCGCCACCGTGTGGGTGCAGGACTACCAGCTCCAGCTGGTGCCCACGATGCTGCGTGAACTGCGGCCCGACCTGCGCATCGGCTTCTTCCTGCACATCCCGTTCCCACCCGTGGAGCTGTTCATGCAGTTGCCGTGGCGAGCGGAGATCGTGCGCGGGCTCATCGGGGCCGACCTGGTGGGCTTCCACCGGCCGGGCGGTGCGCAGAACTTCCTGTGGCTGGCCCGCCAGCTCATCGGCCTCGAACCGAGCCGGGGTTCGGTGGGTGTGCGGTCGAGGCCGGGCATGGTGCAGGTCGGCGACCGGACCGTGCGCGTCGGCGCGTTCCCCATCTCCATCGACGCCGCCGGCCTCGACTCGCTGTCGCGGAGCAAGCCGGTCCAGGAACGCGCCCGGCAGGTGCGGCGCGAGCTCGGCGACCCGAAGACCGTGCTGCTCGGGGTCGACCGCCTCGACTACACCAAGGGCATCGACCTCCGGCTGGCCGCGTTCCACGAACTCCTGCAGGAGGGCCGGGTCAAGCCGGAGGACGTCACCTTCGTGCAGCTCGCGACCCCGAGCCGGGAACGCGTCGAGCACTACCAGCAGATGCGCAGCGAAATCGAACAGATGGTGGGCCGCATCAACGGCGAGTTCTCCCGCGTCGGCCACCCCGCGGTGCACTACCTGCACCAGTCGGTGAACCGCTCGGAACTCGCGGCGTTCTTCTCGGCGGCCGACGTCATGGTGGTGACCCCGCTGCGGGACGGCATGAACCTCGTCTGCAAGGAGTACGTCGCCTGCCGTCACGATCTCGGTGGCGCGCTCGTCCTGTCGGAGTTCGCGGGCGCGGCAGCCGAGCTGAGCAGCGCGTTCCTGGTCAATCCTCACGACCTGGATGGGGTGAAGAACGCACTCGAGCAGGCTATTACGCTCGACCCTGCAGAAGGTCGGCGTAGGATGCGCGCCCTGCGTCGCCAGGTTCTGACGCATGACGTCGATAGGTGGGCGCGCTCGTTCCTCGAAGCCCTCGGAACGGAAGCGGCCGCCTGACCTTCTCCCCAGACCCGCTGCTCAACTCCCCGAGGAGGAGTGTTGACCGCCGAGGCCCTGCCTGCTGAGCTGCGGCGGGCGATCGTGCAGATCGCCCGGACGCCGCGCCTGCTGGTCGCCTGCGACTACGACGGAACGCTTGCCCCCATCACGACCAATCCGGACGAGGCCAGAGCCCGTCCCGAGTCGGTGGGCGCTCTGCGGTCCCTCGCATCGCTGCACGAGACCACGTGCGCCGTGATCTCCGGACGTGCGCTACGCGACCTGGCGATCCTGTCGCGGCTGCCCGCCGAGGTCCATCTCGTCGGCAGCCACGGTTCCGAGTTCGACATCGGGTTCGTGCATGCTCTCGACCCCGAGGCGCGGGACCTGCACCGTCGACTCGAAACCGAGCTCGCGCGCCTCGTGGACGGCGTCGACGGCGCGGCCCTGGAGGTCAAGCCCGCGAGCGTGGCGGTCCACGTGCGACGGGCCGACCGCGAGGACGCGCGCAAGCTCGTGGCCGCGGTCCACGAAGGGCCTGCCACGTGGGACGGCGTCACCACCACGGACGGCAAAGAGGTGGTCGAACTCGCCGTGGTGCAGACGGACAAGGGCAGCGCCCTGGACACGCTGCGCCATCAGGCGGGCGCCACCGCCGCCGTGTTCGTCGGCGACGACGTCACCGACGAGAAGGCGTTCGCGCGGCTGACCGGCCCCGACCTCGGCGTGAAGGTCGGCGAGGGCGACACGCTGGCCGAGTACCGCATCGACGACACCGAGGACGTCGCCACCATGCTGGCGTTCCTGCTGGAGGAACGCCGCAACTGGTTGTACGGCCAGCAGGCGCCGCCCATCGAACGCATCTCGATGCTCGCCAACGAACGTTCGGTGGCGCTGCTGACGCCGGACGCCAAGCTGACGTGGCTGTGCCACCCCGGCCCGGACGCCCCCGCCGTGTTCGCCGACCTGCTCGGCGGCGAGAGCGCGGGGCACTTCTCCATCAAGCCGCACCGCAACGGGCTGCCACTGGGCCAGCGCTACCTCCCCAACACGATGACCGTGGAAACCCGCTGGTCCCGCCTGCTCGTCACCGACTACCTGGAGCCGGAGAGCGCGCCCCACCGCACCGACCTCGTGCGCGTCATCAGTGGCGAGACCACGGCGTCCGTCGTGTTCGCGCCGCGCCCGGAGTTCGGCGGCGTGCCCGTGCGGCTGCTGCGCGAGGAGGACGGGCTGCGCGTGCTCGGCACCTCCGAGCCGTTCGTGCTGCGCTCCCCCGGCGTGCAGTGGGAGATCACGCACGACGGCCTGCACGACACCGCGAGCGCGCTGGTGACACCCGAACGCGACAAGCCCGTGGTGCTCGAACTGCGTTGCGGCACCACCGACCTCGGCGCCCACGAATTGTCCGAGGTGGAACGCCGGGCGCGCGCGGGCCGCTACTGGAGCGAGTGGGCCACCACGCTCAAGCTGCCGCAGGTGGAGCCCGAGCTCGTCGCGCGGTCGGCGCTGACCCTGCGCGGGCTCGCCGACGCCGACACCGGTGGCGTGATGGCCGCGGCGACGACCTCGCTCCCGGAGGAGATCGGCGGCGTCCGCAACTGGGACTACCGCTACTGCTGGATCCGCGACGGCGCCATGACCGTGCGCGAGCTGGTCACGCTCGGCTCGCTGGAGGAGGCGGAGGGCTTCCTGCGCTGGCTGCACGGCGTGCTGTCCACGCTGGCGGGCCCCGAGCGCCTGCACCCGCTGTACACGCTCGCGGGCACCCAGCTCGGCGCGGAGGCCGTCATCGACTCGCTGCCCGGGTACAAGGGTTCGCGGCCGGTGCGGGTCGGCAACCTCGCCAACCACCAGGTGCAGCTCGACGTGTTCGGCCCCGTCGTCGAACTCGTCGTCACGCTGGCGGAGGCACGCGGCGAGCTGCGCGACGAGGACTGGCAGATGGTGCGGGCCATGGCCGAAGCCGTCACCCGCCGCTGGTCGGAGCCCGACCACGGCATCTGGGAGGAACGGCACGTCCCCCGGCACCGCGTCTACTCGCGCGTCATGTGCTGGGTGACCATCGACCGCGCCATCAAGCTGGCCGAGGTCTACGACCGCCCGGTGCCCACCGGGTGGGTCGAGCTGCGCGACGAGATCGCCGACGACGTGCTGACCCACGGCTGGAACTCGGAGGTGCAGGCGTTCACCACGGCCTACGACGGCACCGACCTCGACGCCGCGTCGCTGTTCGTCGGGCTGTCGGGGCTGATCGACCCGCAGGACGAGCGCTTCCAGTCCACGGTCACCGCCATCGAGGCCGAGCTGCGCAGCGGCTCCACCGTCTACCGCTACCGGCGCGACGACGGCCTGCCGGGCAACGAGGGCGGCTTCCACCTGTGCGCGGCCTGGATGATCGAGTCGTACCTGCTCACCGGACGGCGTACCGAGGCGCAGGAGCTGTTCGAGCAGCTCGTGGACGCCGCGGGCCCGACGGGACTGCTCCCCGAGCAGTACGACCCGATCGCCGAACGCTCCCTCGGCAACCACCCGCAGGCGTACTCGCACATCGGGCTGATCCGCTGCGCCCGCCTGCTGTCGGAGGCCTGACGACGACGGGGCGGCCGCCCGCACACGCGCGTGGCCGCCCCTCTCACGCCGACGGCGACGCGGTCTGGTCCGCCGGGCGCGTGCCGGGGACGTACTCCACCGCGCGCAGAGCACTCGCGAGGTCGCCGACCTCCAGCGTCTTGATGCCGTCCGGCAACGGACCCGAGTCGGGCGGCACGAGCGCGTGGGTGAAGCCCAGGCGCGCGGCCTCGGCCAGTCGCCTGCCCACGCCGGTGACCCGACGCACCTCCCCGGCCAGGCCCACTTCCCCGATGGCGACGAGCCTCGGGGACAGCGCCAGGTCCCGCATTCCCGACCACACGGCGAGCGCCACGGCCAGGTCGACCGCAGGCTCGGTGACCTTCATGCCGCCGACGGTGGCCGTGTAGACGTCCTTGCCGCCGATCGGGTTGCCGGAGCGCTTCTCCAACACCGCGAGCACCATGCTCACGCGCGCGGAGTCGAGTCCGCTCACCGCGCGCCGGGGCTGCGGCAGCGCCGACTCGGCGACCAGAGCCTGCACCTCGCAGAGCAGGGGCCGCTTGCCCTCCACCGTGACCGCGACCGCCGTGCCGGGAACCGCTTCGGCGTGGCGGTTGAGGAACAGGCCCGACGGATCGGGTACACCCTCGATGCCGTCGTCGTGCAGTTCGAAGCACCCGATCTCGTCGGCGGCGCCGAACCGGTTCTTCACGCCCCGCACCATGCGCAACGTCGAATGCTTGTCGCCCTCGAAGTGCAGGACGACGTCGACGAGGTGCTCCAGCACCCTCGGCCCCGCGACCGAGCCCTCCTTGGTGACGTGCCCGACGAGCACGACCGGGAGCCCGCGCTCCTTGGCCAGCGCCACGAGCGCGGCCGTCACCGCCCGCACCTGCGTCACGCCGCCGGGAGCGCCGTCGGCCTGCGGCGACGACATGGTCTGGACCGAGTCGACGATGAGCAGGCCCGGCTTCACGTCGTCGACGTGCCCGAACACCGCCGCGAGATCGCTCTCCGCGGCGAGGTACATGCGGTCGTGCACGTTGCCCGTGCGCTCGGCCCGCAACCGCACCTGACCCGCGGACTCCTCGCCGGTCACGTAGAGTGCGGCAGCCTCGCTGCGCGCGGCCCACTGGTAGGCGACCTCCAGCAGCAACGTCGACTTGCCGACGCCGGGTTCACCCGCGAGGAGGACGACGACGCCCGGAACGAGACCGCCCCCGAGCACTCGGTCGAGTTCCGACACCCCGGTGGGCTTGGCACGGGAGGCCTCGACGTCGACCTCGGCGATCGGCTTGGCCGGCGAACTGGGCGCCCCCGCCGCCACCGTGGCGATCGGCGCGCGCGAGCCGGCCCGCTCCTCGACGGTTCCCCAGGCCTGGCACTCCGGGCAGCGCCCCACCCACTTCGCGACTTCGTGGCCGCACTCCGCGCAGCGGTAACTCGATCCCTTCCTCACCACGGGCCGACGCTAACGCGCGCCACCGACAGTCGGCGAGGTGGAGTCGAACGGGCCGGGGTCAGTGACCGCCGCCCTCGCCCTCGGGCTCGGGCGACTTGGTCCGCGGCTCGTCGGGCAGGGTCACCGGCAACTCGAACGTCACCTGTCCCGCATCACGGAACGTGAGCGTGAGGTCGATCATCTGGCCGGAACGCAGCTCGCGCTTGAGCCCCTGGAGCGTGAGCGAGCCCCGCGTGGGGTCGCCCGTGACCTCGTCACCCGTGGCCGGCGCGTCCTGGCCCAGCACGAGCGTGCGGTACGCGGGGACGGCGCGGGAGCCCTCGAGCACGACGTTGTCCGCCGCCTCGGTGCTCGCCGACACCAGCTCGTCGGCCTGGTCGCTCTGGTTGACGATCCAGATCATGGTCTCGGCGTCGCTGCCCTGCGGGTACACGGGGGCCTCGGGCCCGGCGCCCTCCGGAAGGGCGACCTCCGCGTTCCGGATCGCGATCGGGCCGACTTCGGCCGAGGTGCCGTCGATCGCCGCCACCTGGGTGTCCGTCTGCGTGATCTGCCCGGCGGCGCATCCCGTGACGAGCAGTGCGGCACCGACAGCGGCCACGATCGGCCCCACCGATGCGGCCCTCGAACCCACCGTGCGACGTTTCACTCTGGAGTCCCTCCTACTCAGGGCTGCCTGTCGCCGAGACTATCCCGGGCGCGCGTCGAGGACGTCACCCGGTGCCCCACGGGTGTGGCGCAGACTTCACCCCGGCTTCACCGCGGCGCCGAGATCAACATCGACAAACGCGTCCACAATGGATTACCGGAATGCTCCCGAAAGCCCCCGTCGCCACCTGCGTGAGTATGCGAATTACGCATTTGTCAACCCCCTCACCTGCGACAATCAGGCCATTGACCTGCGACAACGAGGTCGGGTCTCTGGTTCGGAGCCGAAACCGCGTGCTAAGATGGACACAGCGAAAGGGGCAGAGGACACATGGTTTTCAAGGTCGGAGAGACCGTCGTCTACCCGCACCACGGTGCCGCACTCATCGAAGCGATCGAAACCCGCGTGATCAAGGGCGAGGAGAAGCAGTACCTCGTCCTCAAGGTCGCGCAGGGTGATCTTACGGTTCGCGTCCCCGCTGACAACGCCGAGGTCGTCGGCGTGCGTGATGTCGTGGGTCAGGACGGTTTGAACCGGGTTTTCGACGTGCTGAGGGCTCCGCACACCGACGAGCCGACGAACTGGTCCCGTCGGTACAAGGCCAACCTGGAGAAGCTCGCCTCCGGCGATGTCAACAAGGTGGCCGAAGTGGTGCGCGACCTGTGGCGGCGGGAAAAGGACCGTGGCCTGTCCGCGGGCGAGAAGCGGATGCTGGCCAAGGCGCGGCAGATTCTGGTCAGCGAGCTCGCGCTCGCCGAGGGCACCGACGAGAACAAGGCCGAGGTGCTGCTCGACGAGGTGCTGGAAACCGCGGTGGTCTAGTCGCTGCCGAACGTCATCGCACTGGTCCCGCTCGGGGCCGAAGATCGTGAGGGATTCGGCGCACTCGCGCCCGTACGAGGCGTAGCACTCCTGACACATGTCGTGCGCGGCATCGTGTCCGCGGACTGTGTCGACCACGTCGTGGTGGCCGGTCCGCCACCGTGTCACGGCGGCTACGCCGACGCACTCGCCGCAGTGGGTGATCCTCGCGTCGTTCTCGTCTCCGGTGCCGGTGACCGCATCGAATCAGCCCGGCTGGCCTTGCGAGCCGCGAAACCGGCAACCCAGGACGTGGTGCTCGTCCACGACGCGACCCGACCGTTCACGCCCGCGGAGAGCATCCGCGGGGTCGTCGACGCGGTTCGGGCGGGGGCGCCCGTAGCCGTTCCGGTGGAGCCGGTGACCGACACCGTGAAGGTCGTCGGCGCCGACGGCGTCATCACGCGCACGACCGATCGGGAGAGCCTGCGGCGGGCTCAGTCACCGCGAGGATTCGCGGCGGACTTCCTCTCCCGGACGGACCTGGCGAAAGCCCTGGGGTTCGTGGGCGTGTCCGTCCGCACCGTTTCCGGACACCCGAACGGAATCCGGGTGAGTACCGCATTCGAACGCACCGTGGCGGAAGCGCTGCTGGAGGGACGGGAATGAGGATCGGCCAGGGCGTCGACGTACACCCCATCGAAGCGGGCCGCGAGTGCTGGCTCGTCGGCCTGCGGTGGCCCGATGCCGACGGGTGCGCGGGGCACTCGGACGGCGACGTCGGTTCCCACGCCCTGTGCGACGCGCTGCTCTCCGCCGCGGGGCTCGGCGATCTGGGCTCGGTCTTCGGCACGGGAGACGACCGCTGGGCCGGCGCCCACGGTGTCGAGCTGCTCACGGAGGTCCGGGCGAGGATCACCGACGCCGGGTATCGGGTGGGCAACGCGGTCGTCCAGGTCATCGGCAATCGACCCAAGATCGGCAAGCGCCGCGACGAGGCGCAGCGTGTGCTGAGCGACGCCGTCGGCGGTCCCGTGTCGGTCTCGGCGACCACCACCGACGGGCTCGGCCTCACCGGACGAGGTGAAGGCGTCGCGGCCATCGCGACGGCGTTGCTGCTGCCGACCGAGAGGAGCTGACACGTGGCGATCGAGGCGGTGCTGTTCGACTTCTCGGGCACCCTCTTCCGCTTGGAGCACAAGGCGAGCTGGCTCACCGACCTCACCGACCACCGGGGCGATCCGCTCGACGTCGAGGCGCAGGCCGAACTGTTGCGCCGCATGACGGCCCCGGTCACGTTGACCGTCGACCTCGACGAGGAACACCTGCACGCGTGGCACCACCGCGACCTCGACCCGGTCCTGCACCGCAAGGTGTACCTGGAGGTGCTGCGCCAGTCGGGCATCCCGCGCGTCGAGCAGGCCAAGGCCCTCTACCGCAGGCTGATCGACCCGTCGGAGTGGACGCCCTACCCCGACACTGGTGAGGTGCTGCGCGGCCTGTCGGCGTCGGGCGTCACCGTGGGCGTGCTGAGCAACATCGCGTTCGACATCCGGCCCGCGTTCGCCGCGCACGGCTACGACACCCACGTCGACGACTTCGTGCTCTCGTACGAGGTCGGCGCCATCAAGCCGGACCCGGCGGTGTTCCGCATCGCGCTCGACCGGCTCGGGGTCTCCGCCGAACGCACCCTCATGGTGGGTGACAGCAAGGAGGCCGACGGCGGCGCCACCCAGCTCGGCTGCGCGTTCGCGCTGGTCGACCCGCTGCCGACCACCGAGCGCACCGACGGGCTGCGCACCGCCCTGCGCGAGCATTCGGTGCTCTGACCCGTACCATTTGCGACGTGGTCCTTCAACTGTTCGACACCGCGACCAGGCAGGTGCGCGAGTTCCATCCCGCGCGCAGTGGAACGGCGTCCATCTACGTCTGTGGGGCCACCGTGCAGGGCGTACCGCACATCGGGCACGTCCGGGGCGCGTTGAA
This sequence comes from Saccharomonospora azurea NA-128, assembly GCF_000231055.2. Lineage (GTDB taxonomy): Bacteria > Actinomycetota > Actinomycetes > Mycobacteriales > Pseudonocardiaceae > Saccharomonospora > Saccharomonospora azurea. Next base: position 2,487,935 of record NZ_CM001466.1, read on the forward strand.
CTACGACGTGCTGCGCCGGTGGCTCGTCCACTCCGGACTGGACGTGCTCTTCGTGCGCAACGTCACCGACATCGACGACAAGATCCTCACCAAGGCCGCCGAGGCCAGCCGCCCCTGGTGGGAGTGGGCGGCGACCCACGAGCGCGCGTTCGAGGACGCTTACGCGGCGCTCGGTTGCCTCCCGCCCTCGGCGACGCCCCGCGCCACCGGGCACATCACCCAGATGATCGAGCTGATCCAGCGGCTGATCGACTCCGGCCACGCCTACGCGGCCGGGGGCGACGTGTACTTCTCCGTAGCGTCGTTCGACGGCTACGGAGCTCTGTCCGGACAGCGGATGGAGGACGTCCAGCAGGGCGAGAGCCAGGCCGAGGGCAAGCGCGACCACCGCGACTTCACGCTGTGGAAGGGCAGCAAGCCCGGCGAGCCGTCCTGGCCGACGCCGTGGGGTCCGGGGCGGCCCGGCTGGCACCTGGAGTGCTCGGCCATGGCCACCGCCTATCTCGGTTCGGAGTTCGACATCCACGGCGGCGGTGTGGACCTCGTCTTCCCGCACCACGAGAACGAGCGCGCACAGTCGTTGGCGGCGGGCGACGGGTTCGCGCGGTACTGGCTGCACAACGCGTGGGTGACGATGTCCGGCGAGAAGATGTCGAAGTCGCTGGGCAACGTGGTCGCCATCCCCGAGATGCTGCGCCGGTACCGGCCGGTGGAGCTCCGGGCGTACCTCATCCAGCCCCACTACCGCTCCACGATCGAGTACTCGGACGCCGCTCTCTCCGAGTCCGCCCAGGGCTACCGGAGGATCGAGCAGTTCCTCCGGCGCGTGCGAGGGTCCTCGGGCGACGTGCGGGTCGGTCGGGTGCCGGCCGAGTTCGCCGCGGCACTCGACGACGACCTCGGCACCCCGCACGCGTTCGCGGTGCTGCACAACACGGTGCGCGACGGCAACGCGGCGCTCGACGCCTCCGACGGCGACAAGGCGCTCGAACTGGCCGAGACGGTCCGTGCCATGGTGGACGTCCTCGGCATCGACCCGCTGTCGGAGCAGTGGGCCGAGGACACCGGCACCGAGGCCGCGGCCCTGTCGAGGCTGGTCGACGCCATGCTCGCCGACCGGCAGCAGGCCCGAGCCGACCGCGACTTCGCCCTGGCCGACCAGATCCGCGACCGGCTCGCCGCAGCGGGCATCTCGGTGGAAGACACCCCTAATGGTCCCATGTGGACAGTGAGAGACTGACGTATGGCAGGCAATTCCCATCGCCGTGGAGCGGTGCGCAAGCAGGGCACGAAGAAGGGTTCCGTCGTCGGCTCCGGCGGCAACCGCCGCAAGGGCCTCGAAGGCAAGGGCCCGACCCCGAAGGCGGAGATGCGGCCAGGGCACCCGGCTCAACGCAGGGCCGCTGCCGCCGCCGCTCGCGCGGAGCAGAAGCGCACCGCCGCCAAGAAGTCGGCCGAGACCCCCGAGATCATCGCGGGCCGCAACCCCGTCGTCGAGGCACTGCGCGCGGGAGTGCCCGCCACGGCCCTGTACGTCGCGCTGAACGTCGACGCCGACGACCGTGTCACCGAGGCCGTGCGCGTCGCCGCGGACCGGGGCATTTCCATCCTGGAAGTGCCCCGCGACGAGCTCGACCGCAAGACCAACAAGGCCGTGCACCAGGGGCTCGGGCTCCAGGTGCCGCCGTTCTCCTACGCGAGCGCGCACGACCTGTTGAAGGCCGCCCGCGAGTCGGGTGAGCCTCCGCTGCTCGTCGCGCTCGACGGGGTCACCGATCCGCGCAACCTCGGCGCGGTCATCCGCTCCGCCGCCGCGTTCGGCGCGCACGGCGTGCTGCTGCCGAGCCGCCGTAGCGCCGGGATGACCGCCGTCGCGTGGCGCACGAGCGCTGGCGCGGCGGCACGGCTTCCCGTGGGTATGGCCACGAACCTGACCCGGCAGCTGCGCGAGTGGGCGTCCGAGGGCCTGATGATCGTGGGGCTGGATGCCGACGGTTCGGTGGACATCGACACGATGAACATCGACGTCGACCCGCTGGTCGTGGTGGTCGGATCCGAGGGCCGCGGGCTGTCGCGGCTTGTGCGGGAGACGTGCGACTACACCGTGTCCATCCCCATGGCCGCCGGCGTCGAGTCGCTGAACGCCTCCGTCGCGGGTGCGGTGCTGCTGGCCGAGGTCGCACGTCGCCGCCGCGCCGCGGGCCGCGTGTAGTACGCCTGCCCGGGAGCCGTCCCGAAACTGCGAACAAGCGTCCCTGAGTCGCGGACACGCCGGCATGGTGACCACCCACCGGCGTGTCCGCGTCCTACGTACGCGTGTCCGCACTTCCGGTACGCGTGTCCGCACTTCCCGTACTCCGGGTGCCTCGATCGCATGTCCACCACATTCGCCTCATCGAGGGATGCCCTCCGTTAGAGTCACCGTGCGCGATCGTGACCGGGGGGCCGTTGAATGTCGTTCGTCTCGCCACTGTTCCTGTGGTACTTCATGCCCGCGGTGCTCGTCGCGGTGCTGGTGTTACCGCGGAGCTGGCGCAACGGCATCGTCGCGGTCGGCAGCCTGATCTTCTACGCCACGGGCGCGGGCGCGTTCACGCTCCTGCTGCTGGCGTGCATGGTGGTGAACTACGCGGCGGGGCCTGCCTTGGAGCCCGACCCGTGGAGTCCTCGCCTGCAATCGCGACGGCGCACACTCCTGATCTGCGTCATCGCCTTCGACCTCTCGATCCTGCTGGTCTGGAAGTACGCGGGGTTCGCGACCGAGCAGATCGCCTGGTTCGCGCAACTGTTCGGCGGCGACTTCCCCATCGCCGAACTCGCGCTGCCGATCGGCATCTCGTTCTTCACGTTCCACCACATCTCGTACGTGGTGGACATCTACCGCGGTGAACGCGCCGCGCTGCGCAACCCGGTGGCGTTCGGCACCTACATCTCGATGTTCCCGCAGCTCGCGGCCGGGCCGATCGTGCGGTATCACGAGATCGCCGACCAGCTGCCGCAGCACCGGTCGCACCGGCTGGACGACATCGCGGCGGGCTTCCCCCGGTTCGCGCTGGGCCTGTGCAAGAAGGCGGTCATCGCCGACTCGCTCGCCCCGCTGGTGGACGCCTGCTTCTCCACCCCGTCCGACGACATGACGTTCGCGATCGCGTGGCTCGGCGCGATCGCCTACACATTGCAGCTGTACTTCGACTTCTCCGGCTACTCGGACATGGCCATCGGTCTCGGCCGCATGCTGGGCTTCCGCCTGCCGGAGAACTTCGCCCGCCCGTACTCGTCGGTGACCGTGACGGAGTTCTGGCGACGCTGGCACATGTCGCTGTCGCGCTGGTTCCGCGACTACGTCTACATCCCGCTCGGCGGCAACCGGGGCGGTGCGGCGAAGACCTACCGCAACCTGTGGATCGTCTTCCTGCTGACCGGCTTCTGGCACGGCGCCGCGTGGACGTACGTGGTGTGGGGCGTCTACCACGGCGTGCTGCTCGTGGTCGAGCGCGCGACCGGCCGTGACCGCACACCGCACACGCCGGGCGCACGGGTGGGACGCCGCGCGCTCACGCTCGTGCTGGTGATCGTCGGGTGGGTGTTCTTCCGGGCACCCGACCTCGGATACGCGTTCACGATGATCGGCAACATGCTGCTGCCGGACTTCACCGGCCTGACCGAGGTCGTGGGGGCGGCGTTCACCAACCAACGCCTCGTCCTGCTCCTGCTCGCGCTGGTGGTGTTCTTCCTGCCCGCCTCCCCCGTGACGGGCCCGCTCCTGGAGTCGGCTCGCACCAAGCCCGCCGCCGCGCTGCGGGTCACGGTGATGACGGTGGGCGCGCTCTACGCCGCCATCCTCGTCGCCACGGGCACCTTCAGCCCGTTCCTGTACTACCAGTTCTAGGTAGACGGCTGATCAGTATCTCCTTCCTCCCGCCGGGGCCACGCAGACTCGCCAGCGGCCGGCCTTCTCCTGCTATCCCAGGAACCGAACTCACGGGCAAGGCCGCCAACACGCTCGGCGACGAGTGATCACTGTCGGCAGTGGACCGATCACCATAAGGTTGTTCTTGACTACCCTGGCAGGTGCATCGCTTCGCGGAGATCGGTTGCCCCGGACTAGGCCCCCGGGGTTCCGCGAAGAGGCACGACTCCGCGAACGAGGTGAACTCATGGAGACGTTCGGCCAGCGGCTGCGCCGTCTGCGGACCGAAGCCGGGCTCTCGCAATCCCAGCTCGCGCACATGGTTCCGGTCTCGCAAGCGAGCCTGTCCCGCTACGAATCCGACCGGCAAGCCGTTGCCCATGACCTTGCCGAACGGCTCGACGAACTCGTCAACGCGAACGGTGCGCTGCTCAGCCTGTGCCACCAGCTCGACGCGGCCGAGACCACGTGCAGCACGCGTGTTCTGGACGCGGCTGCGGAAGCTGCGTTCGAGAACGCCCCTGACCTGGCTGCACTCATCGCGGACCGCACCGCCCAGTTCCGTCGCCTCGACGACTTCGTGGGCGGCCGCGAACTGTATCCGTCGGTGCGTCGCTCGTTCGAGGCCGCGTCCGCGGCGTGTCGCGACGACACCACCGCGCTGGCTGGTCTGTCCGAACTCGGGCAGATCGCGGGCTGGGTCGCCTCCGATGCCGGTCATGTGACCGACGCGGCACACCTCTACCTCACCGCCGCGAAGGCGGGCACCCAGGCCGGTCGCCTCGACTTCGGTGCTTCCGCGCTGTCGAGCCTCGCTTACCAGCTCGCGAACTCGCCAGCCATGTCCGACCGGGCGGAGGCGGTGCTACTCGCGTCCGCCGTCGCCGACCGTGCCGACGGCATCGGGCGGGCATTGTTACTCGACCGGCTCGCGTGGACGCACGCCCGCGTCGGGGATGCAGCGGCCGCGTCACGTGTCCTCGACGAGGTAGACGACGTGTTCGCCGACGCCCGGGAGCCAGCCCCCACATGGGCATACTGGCTCGACCAGGATGAGATCAACGTTATGCGCGGGCGATGCATGGTGGAACTGAATCGCCCATCCGCGGCCATCGAATTGCTCAGCGATGCGCTCAGCCGGTACGACCCCACCCGAGTCCGAGAGCGCGGTCTGTACACGACGTACTTGGCGGAAGCCCTGGTCAAAGAGGGTGATGTTACGGAGGCCCGCCGACTGCTCGACGGCATGCGGCAGGCGGAAAGCGCCCGGCTCGAAGCGCGCCTCGATGTGCTGACGTAACTCCCAGGCCATGCGCATGGCGTAACCCCTCCCGAGGCGGGACCACTCGCCCGATGCTGCCCTCATGAGCTGGATCAACGGATCATGCAGCACGCCGAGCCACGATTACCGATGCGCGCCGGACGGCCGCGTTGTGCATGACGAGGAAGTCGACGGCCGGGCCGACGAACAGGCCGCGGCCAGCCGCGAGTCCGACGAGGGTGGCCCGCAATGATCGGCCAGGATCGCGAGTTGCTGGCTCGCCTGAGTCGCGTGAACGCCGGCATTGGTGAGATCACCCTTGCCCTGCTGCACGCCCAGGACGGCGGCGAACTCCCCGCCGATGGGCTCCGCGAGATTGGTCAAGCCCTCCGCGCGCTTGGTTGCGACATGATCGCCCGCGCCGACGAGATCGAGTGGACTCCGGTGATCGAGGGGGCCGCCCGGTGACCCATGCCCACCTCACCCAGCATCAGTGGCATCTACTGGTCGACACTGTCGCCGAGTTCTGCGATGCCACCGGCGGCACCCGCGAAGACCTGCACGACCGCGCCGCCGGAATTCTCGACATCGCCAGTCCGCCCGAGTGGACGCCGATCGTCGACGACGGACCGGCCCGCGAACTCTGGTGCCATATCTACGAAGTTCTTGGTGCGTTGGCGCATCTCGCGGACGCCGCACCACACGACATCCGCCACCTTCACGCCGTCGGCCGCCAGGTCGCCGACCTCGCCCACCGCATGGTCACCCACCGGGAACCCACCCATGTATGACGCGCCTGTCGCCGTGCTCCGCCCTCCCGAGTGCGCCTGCCCGCCCACCACACGACTGTGGGCACTCGACAGCCACGAACCCGCCACCGACATCCTCCCCGCCGTGGTGGATGACCCGCCGACCGCCGAGCTGCACCTCGGCCTGGTCCCGCAGTGGCCGACTGTCGACCCCGACGACGAGGCCGCCGCCGAAACACGGTGCGTGCTGCGCCGCCACTACGCCACCGACACCGCCACCCTCGACCGCCTACTACGCGGATTGCAACGGCTCGTGGCGTAGACCTCCGCCGGTGCGAGTTGAGCAGTCCGCACTCGCAACCCCCGCCCCGTACCGGCCGGACCCCACACGCGAGCAACACCCGACGAAGCCACACCCCCGTGCGGAAAGGCTGGATTACCGTCTGGGGTAGCGCCGCCGCGTTCCTGCTCGGCCTCGCCGTCGGCGCCGTCGGTGACAGCAAGGCGACCAAGGTCGTCACCGAGCAGGTCGAAGTTCCCGGAGAGATCCCCGGGGAGCAGCGGGAGGCCCTCCAACAGCGGGAGGCCGAACTCGACGAGCGCAACATCGAACTCGACGAGCGCAGCACCGAACTCGACGCCCGGGAGGCGGCCCTTCAAAAGGAGGAGCAGGAAGTCGCTGCCAACACCATCGGCGAAGGGGTCTGGACCGTCGGGGTGGACATCGAGCCCGGCACCTACCGCGCCACAGACGTGAGCTCGATGTGCTACTGGGAGATCCGCCAGACCGGTGTCACCGGGTTCGAGGGAGTGATCAACAACGGCCTCCCGGGTGGCGGCAACCCCTCGGTGACCTTGTCGGAAGGCCAGGACTTCCAGACGAACCGCTGCGGTGAGTGGACTAAGCAGTGACCCTCACCAGGCCACCGACGACTGCACTCCCGGGATCTCGCCGCCACGGAAGGCGTTGACGAAAAGCCGGTGGTCCTCGCGCGTCTGCACGGCGTAGCGCATGCCGAACTCGGTCAGCGACCGCACGAACTCCGTGTCGTCTCGTCCCACCGCCTCGGCGATGGCCTGCTCCACCTGAAACGTCACGAGCGTCTGCTTCGAGTCGGCATCGGCCACGCAATGCATCTTCGCCGTCGCGCGGCCGAGGTAGTCGAGCACGGAAGCCATGTCGGAGGGCTCGGTGAGGTCCGACCAGTCGAGGTCCTGGACGTAGGGCGACAGCTCCGACACCACGAATCCGGTACCGCCGATCTCCGTGTGGCCGAGCCACGGATCGGCGTGCGCCTGCAACGCGCGTTGTGACACGGCGGTGCGGTGCCCGTGGTGCCGGAAGTACCGGTGGATGCGCTCGTCGGGCACGATACGGCTGGGCGCGGCCACGTTGCCCTGCTTCATCGACAGCACGACGTCGTTCTCCAACGCCTGGGTACGGCCCTCCACCAGAACGTTGTACGCGGGCAGCCCGGCCGAGCCGATACCGAAGCCCTGCCGCCCGACGATGTCCTTCACCTCGTACGTCAGGCTTCCGAAGCGCTTGTTCTCGGGGATCGTGCGTAGGTACTGGCCGAAGGCGCGCGTGGCGGCGGCGTGTTCGGCCTCGTCCAGCTCTCGCACCCCGGCTCCGCGCCGGAAGCGCCGGTCGTGACCGTCCACCACCGTGAGGTGCTCCAGCAACTCCACGCGCGTCTTCATGCGGGCGTCCAGGAGTACCTCGTGCACGATTCCGTCGGTGGTGTCGAGCTGCAGCCGGTACTTCTGGTCACCCGGGTGCTCGGCGAAGTGTCGCACCTGGGAGAGATAGGCGCGCAGGTACATCTCGGCGAGCCGCCGGATACCGTTGTCGGAGACGGCCTTGTTCCACGCCAGCAGTGCCACGCTCGCCACGAGCCTGCGCAGGTCCCACGTGAAACTGCCGAGGTATGCCTCGTCGAAGTCGTTGACGTCGAACACGAGCACGCCCGAGGAGTCCATGTACGTGCCGAAGTTCTCGGCGTGCAGGTCACCCTGGATCCACACCCGGCCGGTGCGCTCGTCCGCCCACGGGTCGTCGACGGCGGCCATGTCGTGGTAGAAGACGCAGGCCGCGCCCCGGTAGAAGCTGTAAGGGTCGGCCGCCATCTTGCGGAACTTCTTGCGGAACGCCGCCGGGTCGGCCCGCATCAGCTCGTCGAAGGCGTTCACCAGCACGTCGACGATCTCCGCGCGCCGCTGATCGCTGTGTTGCCGCACCTGTGCCACCGGGTCACTCATGGGGCACCTCGCGCTCGTCGGAGGGGCCGTTGCCTTCTCAAGCCTCACACGCGCGGAACCGGCCCGCAGGGTCAGCGCCCGCGCCGCCACCGTCCCATCCAGTGGCGGCGCGGGAGCCCCTGCTATCCCAGCGTGCGCCGCACCTCGGTGGCCGCGGCGACCAGGTTGCGCAACGCGGGCTCCACCTCGGCGTAGCCTCGGGTCTTCAGCCCGCAGTCCGGGTTCACCCACAGCCGTGGGGACGGCACCGACGCCAGTGCGGCCCGCAGGAGTTCGACGATCTCGGCCATCTCCGGCACCCGCGGGGAGTGGATGTCGTACACGCCGGGCCCGACTCCGCGCGCGAATCCGGCGGCCCCCAAATCGCCCAGCACCTCCATCCGCGACCGCGCGGCCTCGATGCTGGTGACGTCGGCGTCGAGCGCGGCGATCGCGTCGATGACGTCGCCGAACTCCGAGTAGCACAGGTGCGTGTGCACCTGCGTGCTCACTCGTGCACCCGACGTGGCCAGCCGAAACGCCTCCACGGCCCAGTCCAGGTACTCCTTGTGCCGGTGGGCCCGCAGCGGCAACAGCTCCCGCAGCGCTGGTTCGTCCACCTGGATCACGCCGAGTCCCGCGGCCTCCAGGTCGGCGATCTCGTCGCGGATGGCCAGGGCCACCTGCTTCGCCGTGTCCGCGAGCGGCTGGTCGTCACGCACGAACGACCACGCCAGGATCGTCACCGGTCCGGTCAGCATGCCCTTCACCGGCCGGTCCGTGAGGCTCGCCGCGTACGCGGCCCACTCGACGGTGATGGGTTCAGGCCGGGACACGTCGCCGAACAGGATGGGCGGGCGCACACAGCGCGACCCGTACGACTGGACCCAGCCGTGCTCGGTGTCCGCGAAACCGGCGAGGTGCTCGGCGAAGTACTGCACCATGTCGTTGCGTTCGGGCTCGCCGTGCACGAGGACGTCGAGCCCCAGCTCCTCCTGCAACCGCACCACCCGCTCGATCTCCGCGCGCATCCGGCTGGTGTAGGTGGCGTGGTCGATACCGCCTCGGCGCAGGGCGGCCCTGCTCCTGCGCACATCGGCGGTCTGCGGGAACGATCCGATGGTGGTCGTCGGCAACGGTGGCAGCCGCAGCGCCTCCTGCTGAGCCTCCCGGCGGACGTCGTAGTCGGTCCGGCGGGTGTCCTGAGGCCGCAGCCCCGCCAGGCGACGCCTGACCTGCTCGTCTCGCACCCGTTCGGCGTTCACCCGGTCGGTGACCACTCGCCGAGCCGCGGCGAGTTCCTCGGCCACCGCGTCGCGCCCCTCGCGCAGTGCCCTGCCGAGGACGACGACCTCGTGCACCTTCTGCCGCGCGAACGCCAGCCACGAGGCCACCTGCGGGTCGAGGTTCGGCTCCGCTTCGACGTCGTAGGGCACGTGCAGCAGCGAACACGACGTGCTGACGGCGACCTCGCCCGCCAGGCCGAGCAGTGTGGCCGCCGTGGTGAGGGCACGGTCGAGATCGGTGCGCCAGACGTTGCGGCCGTCGACCAGTCCGGCCACCAGCGTCTTGTCCCGCAGGCCCGGCAACGCGGCCAGTGAGTCCAGGCCCGGGTCACCGGCCACGAAGTCGACTCCCACGGCCTCGACGGGGGCGTCCGACAGGATCTCCAGTGCCTCCCCGAGGTCACCGAAGTAGCCGGCAACGAAGAGCTTCGGACGCTCGGCCAGCGAGCCGAGCGAGCGGTACGCCTCGCGGAGTGCCGCGAGTTCGGCTTCGGTGCGGTCGGTGGCGAACGCTGGCTCGTCGAGCTGCACCCATTCCACACCGGCACGGGCGAGTTCGCGCAACAGTTCGGCATAGGCGTCGACCAGTTCGTCCACTGTGTCCAGCGGACGGAATCCGGGAGCCGCTTCGGAATCCGATTTGGACAAAAGGAGGAACGTCACCGGACCCACCAGCACGGGCCGGACGGGAATGCCGAGCTCGTCGGCCTCCCGAACCTGCCCCAGCACACCGTGGTCGGCGAGGAAGAACCGCGTGTCCGGCCCGATCTCCGGCACGAGGTAGTGGTAGTTGGTGTCGAACCACTTCGTCAGCTCCAGCGGCGGCGTCGACTCCACGCCCCTCGCCATGGCGAAGTAGGTGTCGAGTGGGCTCAGTCCCAGGTCCGCGTACCGGCGGGGCACGGCTCCGAAGGTCACCGCCGTGTCGAGTACGTGGTCGTAGAAGGAGAACGTGTTGCCGGGTACCGAGTCGAGTCCGGCCTGGCGCAACGAACGCCAGGTGTCGGCACGCAGGTCGCGAGCGATGTCCCGCAACTCGGCCTCGCTGATGCGCGACGCCCAGTAGTTCTCCAGCGCTCGTTTGAGTTCCCGGTTCGGTCCGATCCTGGGATAACCGAGTACGGTCGATCCGATTGTGCTGGTCAAGGCTCTCTCCTCGCGAGCTCGACGGCGGCACCGGACGTGCGACGGCGGCCTCGCAGGCGAGCGGGTGGCGACGCGACGTCGCCGAACCACTCGTCCGCCGGGGTTGCCCGCGAACGCCCGGAGGTCACGCACACCGGCGGTGTGCGCACCGGTGGCAGGTCTTCGGACTCGCGGGCACGACCCGGCTCCCACCCGGGGCTCCTACTGACCGTCGCTTCCCAGGCCGTGTGGCCCAGTGCGTTGGAACCGGTCGAGCGACCGGCCACGGCGTTCGTTCCCACTCACCGCTGCGGGGCAGTCCCGGATTCCCACCGGGTTCCCTCTTGCCTCGCCCACCGCCTCGGCGGAGGACGAACCACCAGCGCGTCTCACTGTAGTGACGGCATGGTGCTCGACAAGGGAACCCGACCGAGCGGTTCGCCTGCCCGGCCGGCCGCCGCCCGTAACACTGTGTGCTTTCGTTCCGACAAAGTGTCGAACATCACCTCGACCGCCGCCCCGCGGCGCGGAAACGGAGGAACGGATGGGCCGTCGCAAGCGCAGACAATCCCGAGCTGGCTCGGATCCGCTCATCCGCCACCGCGACAGGATCGCATCGCTGGAACATCGGATGGCCGGGCTTGCCACTTCCGAGAAGCAGCGACAGCAGGCCAACGCCATTCGCACGGAGATTCACACGGTTCTCCTGAATCTGAAGCACGTTCCGCGCTCGCCGTCCCGGGAGGAACGGGAGCGCAGAAACCAGTCGACCTCGGTCTACACCGTCAGTGGTGGCCTACCCGGGCTGGGTAGACGCCGCTGACGTCCCCGAGGCCGCCTTCACGCCTCCGGCTCGTCCGGCACGAACGCGAGCTGGTCGGGGTGGAAGGCGTCGCGGCGGGGCGGCGGCAGCCAGGCCTCGGGGCGGCTGCTCTTCTGCCTGCCGAGCTCGGCGAAGTTCAGCGGCAGCGAGAGGTCGGCGTGGTAGACGGCGGCGTCGCGGACCGGTTCCATCGCCAGATCGGCCGGTTCCATACCGACGCCGACGGCCACGAGGTAGGCGTCGTCGAGCGCGGTCGAGAACGCCGCCCAACCGCCCGCGAAACGCCAGACCCGGGCCCTGACCTGCGCTCCCTCGATGCGCCACCACACGATCGGCCACTCGGCATAGCGGCGGGCCTCCTTCTCCGCATGCTCGACGAGCGCGGGAATGAGGCCGTCGGGCCTGGTCACCGAGCCGTCGGGCAACGTGACGTTGATGGCGCCGAAGGCTCCGCTGAACGCGACCTCCACGAGCGGGTCCTTGCCGTTCGGGCACATGACCGCCTCGTAGCGTGCCTTCGGCAGGGTGCCGACACGCACGCCGCTGTCCGAATCGGGTCGCCGGTGCCCGAGCCACAACGCCCAGGGCGGTGTACCGGGCAGCCCCTCGAAGAAGTCCACCCAGCGTGCACCGTGGAAGCTCTCGTCGAGGCCGTACACCTGGAAGTCGACGACCGACGATGTCTGTGGGACGGCGTTGGAATCCACTCGACGATAGTGCACCGTCGGCGCAGGTCCGGCAGCTCGATGTCACCCGCGGCAGGGGGCCGCGGCGTCACGGCTGCCAGCGTCGGAAGCCGCCTTCCGCGTCCACGACGTTCGCCGTGATCGTGGCCGCGTCGCCGCTCAACAGAAGCGACACGACCGCGGCGGCCTCCGAGGGGCTGTTCCAGCGCCCCCGCGGAAGCCGGTCGGCGACCGCGGAGGTCAGGTCCTCGTCGGCCCACCCCGTGTCGGTCGGGCCGGGATTCACGGTGTTGACCGTGATGCCGTCGTCGACCAGCGCGTCCGACAGGGTCCACGTGAGCTGGTGCAACGCTCCTTTCGTGGCGGCGTAGGGGACTTCCGAGGCCATGGGTGCCAGGTGCTGCCCGGAGGTGAACAGCACCAACCGGCCCGACCTCGGCTTCGGGTCGGCCTCCCGGTACTGGCGCGCGAACGCCTGCGCCAGGAGCAACGTGGCCCGCACGTTCACCGCCCACGTCAGGTCGAGTTCGGTGGCGCTCACCTCGTCGAGGGTCGCCACCGAACTCCGCGCGTGGTTGGCGATCACCGTGTCAATCGTGCCGAAGCGCGCCCTCGCGGCCCGAATAACCCGTTCGGGTGCGGACGGGTCGGCGAAGTCGGCCTCCAGGTGCCCGAGTGCGTCCGAACGCGACTCGGCATCGTCGTCACCGCGGGCGAGCTTCGCGAGGACTCCGTCGATGCCGCGCGGATCCGCTCCCCACGGCTCCGTCGCGTCGTACGGCGACCAGGACTGCACGAACACCCGGTGCCCGTCGTCGAGCAGCCGGCGCGCGATGGCGAACCCGATGCCGTTGCTTCTGCTGACCCCGGTGACGAGCACGGTACGCATGATCGGCACTCTCACCCCATCCCTCGGTCCACGGCAACCGAGTCTCGGCTTCGATCAGACCGGTTGCTTCTCGGTGCTCCCGGCGCCGTCCTGGGCCTCGATCTCCTCCGGACTCGGGTCGGAACCCAGGCGCTCGACCGCGTTCTGCAACGCCGACTGGGTCGCGGAGAGCCGCTCGTACACCGCCGACCGCAGCTCGTACGCCTCCTTGCGCAACGCCCTGGCCTCGGCGAGCCTGCTCTCGGCGTCGCTGATCATCGCCTGGGTCCTCTCCTCGGTGGTCCGCGTCAGTTCCGCGGTCTCCTTCTCGGTCTTCTCCCGTTGCGCGGCGAGCTCCGCCTCGACGGTCGTGCGCAGTTCCTCCCGCTGCTCCTCGGCCTCCTTGTCGAGACGTTCCCGCTCGGCCGACGCCTCCGCGGCGAGCTTCTCCGCCTCCGCCTGCGCCCGGGTCCGGGTCTTCTCGGCGTAGGCGTCGGCAGCGGCGCGGATGTCGGCGGCCTCCTTGTCGGCCTTCGCCTTCAGCTCCCCGATCTCCTCCTCGGCGAGCTGCATCATGGTCTTGACCCGTTCGGTCATGGCGGCGGGTCCGGCGGGGTCCTCCACCATGCGGGCGAGCGCGTTCTTGGTGTCGCTGAGTTCCTTCTGCGCGTAGCTCAGCGCTTTCGTGAGTTCGGCGACCGACGCCGTGGCCTCGTCGCGGTGTCGCGCCGCGTTGGCGAGTTCGGCGTTCAGCTTCGCGATGTGTTCGTCCACCTGGGTCTGTTCATAGCCGCGGAAAGCGGTCGCGAACGGCGTGGTCGTCGCCTGTGTGGGGGATGCCTGCGCTTCAGCCATCCGGCCACCATAATGAGTCCGGGTTGCGTCTCCAACCTTTCACGCGCCGTTTCCGGTGGATCAACCACCGCGCGCGTCGAATGACGGAAAGCGCGCCCGCCGACGGAAGGGGTCGCGGTGGAAGCTGTTCTCGACGATCTCGCCGGGAACTGGCTGCTGTACACGGCGATTCCCGTCGTGGCGGCGCTGATCGGGTACGTCACCAAGCGCGTGGCCATCGAAATGATGTTTCGCCCGATCGAGTTCATCGGCGTCAAGGGCACTGTCCTCGGTTGGCAGGGTGTGGTGCCCCGCCACGGGGGCCGGATGGCCGCGACCGCCACGGATCTGCTCACCAAGAACGTCCTCGACGTCGTCGACGTCTTCGCCCGGATCGACGCGGACCGGCTCGCCAGGGAGATCGAGCAACCGCTGTTGAGGGCGGTCGACGACATCACCCGCGAGGTCCTCGGCGAGCAGCATCCCGGCTTGTGGGAGCGGCTGCCGCCGATGGCTCGGGACCTCGTCGTCAAGCACATCCAGGCGGGCACGCCCCGGCTGGTGCGGCAGGTCGTGGACGAACTCCGCGACGGCGTCGCCGACATCCTCGACGTGCGGCAGATGAGCGTGCAGCGGCTCACGCGCGACAAGAAGCTGCTCGTGAAACTGATCCGTGAAACGTCCCGACCGGAAATGGCGTTCATCGCCCGTTCGGGTATTTATTTCGGCTTTCTTCTCGGCATCGTTCAGTCGATCGTGTGGGCGATGACGAAGAACCCGATCGTCATGCCGATCTTCGGTGCGGCCATCGGGTTGTTCACCGACTGGCTGGCGATCAAATTGATCTTCGTTCCCCGTGATCCCGTCCGGCTGCCGGGCGGTCTTCTGCTGCACGGCATGTTCCAGCGCCGCCGTGCCGAGGTCGCGCGGCAGTACGGCGAGATGATCGCCGGCGAGCTCCTCACCGTGGACAACGTGCTCGACACCCTCCTGCACGGGCCGCGCTCCGACCGGCTCAGGACGATGATCCGCAAGCTCGTCGCCGAGGCGGTCGACGAACAGGCCGAGAACGCGCGCCCCCTCGTCAACGCGACGATCGGGCCCCAGCGCCTCGACCGGATCAAGCGGTCGGCGGCGCAGAAGGCGATCGAGCGGCTGCCGGACACGCTGCAGCACGCGAAGAGCTACCTCTCGCGGGCGATGAACGTGGCCGACCTCGTGGAACAGCGCATGATCCGGATGACGTCCACCGAGTACGAGAACCTGCTGCGGCCCGCGTTCCGTCAGGACGAGTGGAAACTCGTCGCCGTCGGCGGGCTCATCGGGTTCCTGGTCGGGGAGCTCCAGGTTCTGGTGATGCTGCACTGAGCGCCTCGCCGCTCGACCCGCCGTTCACGCCCGCCGCTCGGCCGCGCACGTACTCCACGACCCGGCACACGAGGTAGATCGCGAACGAGATGGCCGTGACGAAGAAGCTGACCGGCGCGCCCGGGGCCAGCGACAGCACAATCCCGCCGAGCGCGGCCAGTTCGGCGAACACCACCGCCAGGATCGTGGCGCGCAGCGGACTCGCCGTGACCCGCGCGGCGGCGGCCGCCGGAGTCACCATCAACGCCACCACCAGCAACGCGCCGACGATCTGCACACCGAGCGCCGTGGCCACGCCGATGAGGACGGCGAACAGCGGAGCGAGCCACCCACCGGGCACCCCGCGAGCCGTCGCCACCGCGGGATCGACACTCATGAACAGCAGCGGCCGGTAGACGACGGCGAGCACCACGAGCACGACGACCGCCGCGATCAGCAGCACCGTCACGTCGGTCGGTTCGATGGCCACGATCTGCCCGACGAGGATGCCGAACTTGTTCGAGGCGCGTCCCGGGTAGAACCACAGCAGCAGCACCCCGAGGCCCAGCCCGAACGCGAGGATCACGCCGATCACCGAGTCCCGATCGGACTCCCGGCCCCCCAGAAGTCCCAGCAGGAGCGCGGCCACCACCGCGCCGGCGAGCGCCCCGTAACCGACTCCGACACCGAGCAGCAACGCGGCGGCCGCCCCGGTGAAGGCCAGCTCGGCCGTGCCGTGCACGGCGAACGACATCCGCCGCATCACGATGAGCGGGCCCAGCGCGCCCGCCACGAGCCCGAGCACGGCCGCCGCGAGCAGTGCCGTCTGCACGAAGTCGAAGCCCAGCAGCTCCAGCGTCAGGTCGAGATCGAAAAGCTTGTCCATGTCAGCGCCTTCGAGACGAGGTGGGTTCGGGTCGGATGCGGATCGGCGCCGGTCAAGGGTGGTGCACTTCGTCCTCGCACAACGCACTCTGCGCTCCCGCCACGTGGATCTGCCCTCCGACCCGGACGACCTCGATGCGCGAGCGGTACAGCTCGGACAACGTCGACGACGTCATCACCTCGTCCGGCGTCCCGACGCGGAACTGCCCGTCGACGAGATAGAGCACCCGGTCGACGTAGGGCAGGATCGGGTTGATCTCGTGGGTCACGAACAGCACGGCCGTGTTCGCCTCACGCCTGCGCTCGTCGATGAGCTCCGCCACGATCCGCTGGTGCGCCAGGTCGAGGGAGGCGAGCGGTTCGTCGCACAGCAACACGTCCGGCTCTCCGATGAGGGCCTGGGCGACGCGCAGTCGTTGCTGCTCCCCGCCGGAGAGCTTGCCCACCGGCGAGTCGGCGTAGCGCTGGGCCCCCACGGCCTCGATCGCCTTCTCGATGAGGTCCCTGCGCCGCCGCAGGTTGCGCAGGCCGAGCCCCCACCGGTGCCCGTCGAGGCCGAGCCCCACGAGGTCGCGGCCCCGCAGCGTCAGACCGTCGTCCATGGCTCGCTGTTGCGGCACGTAGCCGACCCGTTCGTTGCCCGTGCCGGGTCGCCGCCCCGCCACGGTCACCGAGCCCGCGCTCAGCTCCTGGAGACCGAGCAGCACGCGCAGGAGGCTGGTCTTGCCCGAGCCGTTGGGGCCGAGTACCGCGAGGAACTCGCCCGGGGCCACGTCGAGGTCGAGCCCCGACCACAACGTCCGATCACCGAACCGCAGCGCCGCTCCGCGGATGTCGACGGCGGCCTGCGCGGTGACCACGTCCACCTGCTCACCGCTCACGCGTCCAGTGCCTTCGCGAGTGCGTTCACCTGTTCACTCATCCAGGAAAGGTAGTCGGTGTGTCCCTCCGGGAGGGTTTCGGTGACGTCGACGACCGGGGTTCCCGCCTCCTGCGCGGCCGCGACGACCTTCTCGGTCGCGGGCGTGGCGGTCTGGGTGTTCCGCACCACGGCGTCGACCTCCCCGCCTACCAGCTCCAGCATGCGCTGCTGGGCCGCGACGGGCACGTCGGTCTCGTTCTCCACGGCGGAGGCGAACTCGTGGGGGGTGACGTCCTCCAGGCCGGCCTCCGCGATGAGGTGCTGCGCGATCGGCTCCGTGGCCGCGACCTGGGCTCCACCGTGCCGCTCGGCGAGGTCGGCGATGTCGCGCTCCAACTCGTCGAGACGCCCGGTGAACTCGGCGGCGTTGTCGGTGAACGTCTGCTTCTGCTGCGGCAGGAGCTCTCCCAGCTCGGCCGCCACGCGGTCGGCGACCGCGGACACGACCGGCAGGTCGTACCAGACGTGCTCGTTGCTGTGATCATGGTCGCCGCCGTGGGCGTGCTCGGCGGATTCGGCCTGGCCATGCGCGGAGTCGTCGGAATCGCCGGTGCCGTCATCGCCGGTGCCGTGCGCCTGGTCGACGGCCACGACCGCGGGCGCGTCGGCGTTCTCGGCGAGCCGGGGGAAGAAGTCGTCGTAGCCGCCGCCGTTCCAGACGAGCAGCTCGGCCGAGGCCACCTCGGCCGCGTCGGCCGCCCCCGCCTGGTACGAGTGCGGGTCGGCGGCGGGATCGTCGATGATCGACGTCACGTCCACGTGGTCGCCTCCGACCGCGGAGACGACACTCGCCCAGACGTTGGTGGACGCGACGACGTCGACGACGTCGTCGGAATCGTCGGCGCCGCCCTGGTTTCCGCTGCAGGCAGACAGCGAAACCGCGAGGCAGACCGACAGGGAGACACCGGCGATCGTGCGCCGACGGCGGGTGTCGTGCATCGGGAACCCCATCCCGTTGTTGGAAATGATTATCGATAACACTGTACCGGAAGGTCGAGCCGATCACCCACCGGTCGAGTGAATCGACCCGATACGCACAGCAACCATGTGACGCACGCTGGCCGCGCCTTCTGTCCACGGTTCTGAACCGTTACGGTTTGTTCATGAACCGGCCGATGCGAACCAGGCGAGGTGCGACGTTGGCGTCGCTCGCCGCTGAACTGGGCGTGTCCAGGACGACCGTGTCCAATGCGTACAACCGGCCGGACCAGCTGTCTCCGGAGCTGCGCCGCCGGGTCCTGGAGACCGCACGCCGGCTCGGTTACCCCGGCCCCGACCCGGTGGCCAGGTCACTCCGCACTCGCAAGGCAGGCGCCGTCGGACTGCTGTTGACCGAAAATCTCTCCTACGCCTTCCGCGACCCCGCCGCCGTCGGTGTCCTCGAAGGTCTCGCGCTCGCCTGCGAGGACGCCGGTGTGGGCCTTCATCTCGTTCCCGCGAGCCCAGGCCGGGAGGAGGTCGCCGCGGTGCACCGCGCGGGCGTGGACGGCTTCGTCGTCTACTCCGTGCCGGACGACGACCCGCACCTCGCGGCCGTTCTCTCGCGCCCGGTTCCCACCGTGGTCGTCGACCAGCCCCGGCTCGACGGCGTCGACCGCGTCTCGCCCGACGACGAGACCGCCATCGTGCGGGTGGCCGAGCACGTCGTCGGCCTCGGCCACCGCCAGATCGGCGTGCTCTGCATGCGCCTCGGCCGCGACCGCAACGACTCGTTCGCGTCGCTCGACCGCCAGAAGACGGCGCACTACCACGTGCAGCGCACGCGTCTCGCCGCGTTGGCGAGGACGTTCGAGGCCGCCGGGGTCGACTGGAACACCGTGCCGGTCGTCGAACGCTTCGACCACACCGTCGACGACGGCGCCACCGCCGCCCGGCAGCTGCTCGACGCGCACCCGCGGGTCACCGCGCTCATCTGCACATCCGACATCCTCGCGCTCGGCGCCCTCGCCGAAGCGGGGCGGCGGGGCCTCCGCGTCCCCGCGGACCTCACGATCACCGGCTTCGACGGGATCGCCGAGGCGTCCCGAGCCGGACTCACCACGGTCCACCAGCCCGTGCTCGAGAAGGGGCGCGCGGCGGGCAAACTCCTGCTGGAGGCGGGCGATCGGGTGAGTCCCAAGGTCATCACGCTGCCCACCGAACTGCGGGTCGGCACCACGTCGGCGCCGCCGCGCACCGCCGAGGAGCAGTGGTTCGGTCCCTGACCGCGCTTCACGGCTCGCGCATTCTCGTCCACCCGCTCGCCGGCACAAGTGAGAGGCTCATGACCGCGATCGACGAACTCTTACACCGCAACCGCGCCCTCGGCAACGTCGTCCCAGGTGACCGGTCGACGCCTCGCCCTTCGTTGCAGGTGGCCATATTGACCTGCATGGACGCGCGCATCCGCGTGTTCGAGATCTTCGGGCTGCTGCAGGGTGAGTCGCACGTGCTGCGCAACGCGGGCGGAGTCGTCACCGACGACATGATCCGATCGCTGTCGCTGTCCCAGCGCAAGCTCGGGACGCGGGAAGTATTGATCGTGCAGCACACCGACTGCGGGCTCAACACCGTCACCGAGGACAGCTTCAAAGACGAGCTGGAAGAGGCGAGCGGCATGCGGCCACCGTGGGCGGTGGAGGCGTTCCGCGACGTCGACGCCAACGTGCGGCAGTCCGTCGAGCGAGTTCGGCGCAACCCGTACCTGCTGCACACGGATTCGGTGCGCGGTTTCGTCTACGACGTGAAGACCGGGGAGCTCCGCGAGGCCGTGTGAGCCGGCACGGCTAGCCTTGTCGACCGATGTCCATCGACGCCGAGACGCTTCTCGACTGGTTCGACACCTCCGCCCGCGATCTGCCGTGGCGACACGCGGACTGCACGCCGTGGGGTGTGCTGGTCAGCGAGATCATGTTGCAGCAGACGCCGGTCGCCCGAGTGTTGCCCGTGTGGCAACAGTGGCTGGAACGGTGGCCCACGCCGTCGGCCCTCGCCGCGGCCACGCAGGGTGAGGTGGTGCGGGCGTGGGGCAAGCTCGGCTACCCGCGGCGCGCGCTCCGACTGCACGCCGCCGCCTCGGCGATCGCCGAGGACCACGGCGACGAGGTTCCGGCCGACGTCGACACGCTCCTGGGGCTGCCCGGCATCGGCGCGTACACCGCGCGGGCGGTGGCCGCCTTCGCTTTCGGTCGACGCGCGCCGGTGGTGGACACCAACGTTCGTAGGGTGGTTGCCAGGGCCGTCCACGGTGCCGGCGAAGCGGGTCCGCCGTCGACGAAACGGGACCTCGACGACGTCGAGAAACTGCTTCCCGACGGGCCGGACGAGAGCCGGGCCGCGCGCTTCTCGGCGGCCCTGATGGAGCTGGGTGCCCTGGTCTGCACGGCCCGCAATCCCCGTTGCGGCGCCTGCCCGATCGTGGCCGCGTGCGCCTGGCAAGAGGCCGGACGACCTGCGTATACGGGCCCGACGAGGCCGACCCAACGCTACGGCGGCACCGATCGCCACGTCCGCGGTCTGCTGCTCGACGTCCTGCGGGGCACCACCGGACCGGTCGCGAAAACCCTCCTCGACCAGGCCTGGCCGAAAGCCGGTCAACGTGACGCGTGTCTCGCCTCGTTGTTGGCCGACGGACTGGTGGAACAGACCACCGACGGCCGCTTCGCACTGCCCGGCGAGCATTGACAGAATTCCGGGTTCGGTTGGCAAGATCCTCACCTCACCGCCTGCGAGGGAGAGATCACCATGGCCCGAAAGCCCGTTTTCGATCGTCGCACCCTGTTGGTGGGCGGTGGCCTCGCCGTCACCGCCCTCGGAACCGCGCTGGCCGGTAGCGCGAGCGCCTCCCCCGACCGGACTCGCCCGGTACGCCCGGTGGAGGCGCCGAACATGTACGGCACCGCCGACTGGGGAGCCCGCCCTCCCGCCGAGCCCGTCACCCTGCTCAACCACAAGCCGACCTACATCGTCGTGCACCACACGGTGGAGCCCGGCAACACCGACGACTACTCGCTCGACCGCGCTTTCGCCATCTCCCGCAGCATCCAGAACTTCCACATGGACTCCAACGGCTGGATCGACAGCGGCCAGCAGTTCACCATCAGCCGTGGCGGGTTCATCACCGAAGGCAGGCACCGCAGCATCGAGGCGCTGCGCGGGGGCATCCAGCACGTGCTCGGCGCCAACGTCGCCAACCGCAACAGCGAAGTGATCGGCATCGAGAACGAGGGCCTCTACATGGAGGTCGACGTGCCGCAGACGCTGTGGGATTCGCTCGTCGCGCTGGTGGCGTACATGGCGGCGCAGTACGGCGTGAGCCCGGACCTCATCCGCGGACACCGGGACTTCAACTCCACCGCCTGCCCCGGCGACGTCCTGTACGCGCGCCTGCCCGAACTGCGGGAAGCGGTGGCGGCCCGGCTCGGTGTCCCGCTGCGCCAGCCCGAGCCGACACCGCTGCTGCGTCCCGGCGACGTGGGCGAGGACGTGCGGCTGGCTCAGCGTCGACTGCGCGCCCAGGGCTACGACGTGCTCGTCGACGGCGTGTTCGGCGACACCACCCGCGACGCGGTGGCGGCCTTCGCCGAGGACAACCGCATGGCCGAGCCCACCTGCCGGGCCTGCGCCGAGGCCGACGAACGCGGCTTCCTCGGCGTGGACCTGTGGGAACGACTCGCACACCGGTGACGCACACGGGCCGGGTCGTTTCCGTCGGGCGGCCCGGCCCCCTCCCACATTCCCGTCAATTGCGCTCGGAGGACGCCGGGGGCTCGTAGGAAATGCCCAGGCGTTCGCAGATCGCCCGGCACATGCGCTCGTGCATGACGCTCAGGTCGGGAAACGGCGTGCTCAGCAACCCGAACACGTCGAAGGAGATCGAGGCGTAGATGTGCGACCAGCACTCGATGAACACGAGAATCGCGCCGAGCGGCATCGGATCCAGCCGGACGACGGCACGATACGTCTCCAGCTGTCGCAGCAACCCGGGTTCGAGCTCGTCCTCCCCCGGCACCTCGAACGGCTGCTGCTGCCACAGCTGCAGGTACCGCTCGCCGAACGCACCGCCCACCGCGGCCGTCCAGGCCTCGGTGATCTCGCGGCGCATGTGCCCGGCCACCGGGGGCGGCGCGGCGAAGACGAAACCGAACTCCGCCCGGTGCTTCGTGGCCCAGGCCGTGAAAGCCCTGATCATGGCCGTGATCTGCCGGTCGGGGCACTCGTCGGGGAACACCGCGGCGGCGGCCCGGAGGCGGCCCACGAGTTCGGCGACCAGGTCGTCGGCCAGCGCGAGGAGCAGGTCGTCCCGGCTGCGGTAGTAGCGGTAGATCGCGGGTGGCGTGATCCCGACCTCGCGGGCGATGGCCGCGAGGGTCACCGCGTCGATGCCACCGGCCACCAGGAGTCTCCGCGCGGAACGACGAAGATCGCGGTCCAGCGCGGCTCGTAGCCGCTCCCGCCGAGTCGTTGCCACCACACCTCCACTGCCGCAGGCAGCATACGCGAGCACCGATGACATCGACACACTCGTCTGTTATTCTCGCGCCGGACAGTTAAGGGCCTTAACTGCAAAAACTCCGTTCTCGCACGGGAACGGTGGCGACCGAGGGGCTTCCCGCGGTCGCGAACGAGCGTCTCTCCTACGCCGCGGCTCGCGGCATCGCACTTTCCGACCCTGTGGAACCGACCGGACGAACCGGTCGAGCGTGGCCGGGCCGCTGAGGGGACGGCCCGGCCACGCGAGTGACGCCGTCACCGGAGCACCGCGACCCGAGCCGCTGTCCCTACCGGCCGTCGACTCCGCTCGGCGTACCGGACAGGAACGCCTCCACCGCTCCCCGGTAGGCCTCCGACCGGTCGTGGTGCACCACATGCCCCGCACCGGCCACCACGACGTGCCGCCCGTGCGCGGCGCGCTCGGCCATCTCGGCCTGCTGCCCGGCCGGCATGCTGGTGTGTTCGGCCTCGACGACGAGCAGCGGGCACCGAACCGCCTCCAGGTACGACCAGTAGTCCCGCTCGCCCCATTCCGTGGCGATCGCGTACAGGTCCTCCAGGTCGGCCAGCAAGTGGTAGCCGTCGTCGCGTTCCTCCACGCACTCGACGAAGTAGTCGCCCAGGCCACCGAAGAACTCGGAGACGTGCGCCAACGACCGGAAGGGCACCGGCCAGGACTCGAAGTACGCCCGCCACACCTCCACGGTCTTGCCGCGCTGGTCGGGGGCCATGTCCTCGACCACCACGGCGTCGACCAGGTGCGGATGCCTCGCCGCCGCCACCCACGCGTGCAGCCCGCCCATCGAGTGCCCGATCAGCACCGCGGGGCCGGCGTCGAGCTCCTCGACCAGCTGCGCGACGTCGTCGGCGAACTCCTCCGTCGTCCACGAACCCCGCCGCCGCGCCCGGCCGTGCCCTCGCGCGTCCAGGCCGACGACGTGCCCGTACGCCGTGAGCCACCGCGACACCCGCCACCACGTCGTCGCCCGCCCCATGAGCCCGTGCAGCAGGACGATCGGCCTTCCACTCCCCCCGAAGTCGACAACACTGGGAGCGAGGGAAGATCGAACCGGCATTAGGCTTTCTCCATGGTCGACCGCCGTGCCTGGGTGGCAACGCTGTGTGGGCTCGCCTGCATCGTAGCCGCGTGCAGCGCTCCCGAAGATCACCCCGAATCCGCGCCGACACCGGCGCCCGGGGCCGCGGGCATCGGCGACGACTACTACCCCGAGGCGGGCAACGGCGGCTACGACGTCGACCGCTACGAACTCGACATCCGCTACGACCCGGACGGCGGGCACCTGACCGGCGACACCACCGTCGTCGCGCGGGCCTCCCACGACCTCTCCCGGTTCAACCTCGACCTGCGGGGCTTCACGATCACCTCCGTGGAGGTGGACGGAAAACCCGCCGAGTTCACCCGCGAAGGCGCGTCCGAGCTCGTCATCACGCCGTCGGCACCGGTCGACCGGGGAAGCGAGTTCCGCACCCGCGTGCGGTACGAGGGCGAGCCGGTGGTCGCCGACCGCGGGCAGCTGGGCGGCAACGGCTGGTACCACACGCCCTCCGGCGGCGCGTACGTCTTCGGTGAGCCCGAATCGGCGTCGTTCTGGTACCCGGTCAACGAACATCCGCGCGACAAGGCCGCGTTCCGGCTCTCCGCCAGCGTGCCGGAAGGCTGGACGGCCGTGTCCGTCGGCGAGACCGGCGAGGCCACCACGAAGGACGGCTGGACGACCACGACCTGGACCGAGGACACCCCGGTGGCCAGCTACCTCACGATGTTCGCCGTCGACCGGTTCGAGGTGGAGACGAGCTCGCTGGCGGACGGCACGCCCGTCCGCAACGCCTTCGCCCCCGGCGCCGACGACGCCCGCGACGAGGCCGCCCGCACCGCGGAGATCGTCGAGTTCCTCGAATCCCGCTTCGGCGACTACCCCGCGAGCACCGCCGGTGGCGTCTACCTCGCCACGAACCCGGGCTTCGCCCTGGAGACGCAGGGGACGCCGACCTACCCGATCGACCCGAACCCCGAGCTGCTCGTGCACGAGCTCGCCCACCAGTGGTACGGCAACTCCGTGTCGGTGCACTCGTGGGCCGACATCTGCCTCAACGAGTGCTTCGCCAGCTACACCACCTGGCTGTGGGCCGAGGAGAAGGAGAACGCCGACCTCGACGCCCGGTACCGCACGCGGATCGAGTCGATGCCCGACGAGCTGTGGGCACAACCTCTCCACGACATGGGCGAGGGCAACGAGTTCGGCGCCGTGTACGAGAAGGGTCCCGTCGCCGTGCACGCCCTGCGGCTGCGCCTCGGCGACGAGGCCTTCGGCGAGCTGCTCCGCCGCTGGCCCGCCGAACACGCGAACGGCAACGCCCGGTGGGAGGACTTCGAGCAGTTCGCCGAGCACGTGTCGGGGCAGGACCTCGACGAGTTCTTCCGCGCCTGGTTCCGCGGCGACGAACGTCCCGCCGACGAACACCTGCATCCGAAGCCCGCTCGCGGCTGAACAGCGGCCGCCGCCGAACCCCGACTACCGTGTCGGGTATGGCAGTCGTGAAGATCAACGCGATTTCCGTTCCCGAGGGAGCGGGTCCCGAACTCGAGAAGCGCTTCGCCGCCAGGTTGCACGCCGTCGACAGCCAGCCCGGGTTCCTCGGGTTCGAGCTGCTGCGGCCGGTCTCCGGCGACGACCGCTACTTCGTCTACACGAAGTGGGAGTCGGAGGAGCACTACCAGGCCTGGGCCAACGGCCCGGCCCGCGAGGCGCACGGCGGCAACCGGGGCAAGCCCGTGGCCAGCGGGGCGAACCTGCTGGAGTTCGAGGTCGTGCAGAGCTCCGGTCCCGCGTCGTAGATGCGTGAGCAGTACCTGCGCGCGGCCGAGCTGATCTCCTCGGCCGACGCGCTGCTCGTGTGTGCGGGCGCGGGCATGGGCGTGGACTCCGGGCTGCCGGACTTCCGCGGCGACGAGGGCTTCTGGCGCGCCTACCCGCCCTATGCCCGGCTCGGCCTGCGGTTCGTGGAGATCGCCGACCCCGAGCACTTCGCCGCCGACCCGGAGCTCGCGTGGGGCTTCTACGGGCACCGCCTCGACCTGTACCGCGAGACACGGCCGCACGACGGGTTCACCATCCTGCGGAAGTGGGGCGAGAACAAGCCCGGCGGGGTGCACGTGTTCACCTCGAACGTCGACGGCCAGTTCCAGCGGGCGGGCTTCACCGACGTGGCGGAGGTCCACGGCTCGATCCACCACCTCCAGTGCCTCGCGCACTGCGGTGCCGGGATCTGGCCGGCCGACGACGTCGTCGTGGACATCGACCCGGAGTCGATGCGGGCCCGGCCTCCGCTGCCGTCCTGCCCGGACTGCGGCGCACTCGCGCGGCCGAACATCCTCATGTTCGGCGACTACGACTGGGTGCCGGACCGCTCCCAACGGCAGCTCGACGAGTTCACGGCGTGGCGTCGAACCCACCGCTCGATCGCGGTCGTGGAGCTCGGCGCGGGCCGGGCCATCCCCACGGTGCGCAGGCAGGCCGAGCTGGCGAGCGCGGCGAACGGCAACCTCGTGCGCATCAACCCGAGGGAACCGGAGGTGCGGCACGGCCGGGGCGTCTCGCTGCCCGTCGGCGCGCTGGAAGCACTGACGATCCTCGACGAGCTGGTGGCCTGACTCAGGCGTCCGCGCTGCGCTGGGGCAACCGCACCGTCGTCACGACCGCGCGGTGATCACTGGCGCCCACGTCGACCGCGGCGAAGTCGAGGACGGCCGCGGCCTCGTCGACGAGCACGTGGTCGAGCGTCACCGGAGGCCCCAAGCGTCGACGAGGCCACGTCGTCACCAGCGCCTCACCCGTGCTCTCCGCCGCGTCGACGTACCCCGCGTCGAGCACGTCCCGGAACGCGGCGTGGTCGAGCGTCGCATTGAAGTCGCCCGCCAGCACGCGCACAGCACCAGTCGGGTCGGCTGCCGGTAGCGCCGCGAGATCCGAGCGCCACCGCGTCGCGTCGGTCACGGGCGGAAGGGCGTGCACGGCCACGACCTCCACCGCCGTGCCGTCCGGCAGCGACATCCGCGCACTCGGCTGCGCGAACACCGACGGGCCGGAGAGGTCGAGTTCCGTCAACGGGTACCGCGCGGCGATCGCCGACCCCACGCCCGCCCCGGCCGGATACGCCACGGTGTGAGGCAGCACGTCGCCCAGCCCGGCCGCCTCCAGAGCGGCGTGCGCCGACTCGTCGAGCTCCAGCAACGTCAGGACGTCGATCTCACGTTCGCGCACGAACTCCACGACGGCCCCGGGATCGGCCTGACCGAAGTACAGGTTGAGAGCGGCCACCCGCAACAGCGGCCCGCCCGCTTCGGGCTGCGCATCGGCCAGCACCCTCGGCACGAGGGGCGCGGCGAGCGCCACCACCAGCACCGCCGACAGCACCAGGACCCCACGACGTCGCAGCACCGCCGCGATCACGGCCGACCCGACCGCGACGAGCACGACGTACGGCGTCAGGGCCAGCGCGGCCGCGGTGTAGCGATTGCCGTCGTGTCCGAACACGCCCGAGACGACCAACCGGAGCACCGCGAAAAGGGAGATTCCCACCGACGCGGTCACCAGCAGCGCCGAGGCCGGCGTTCCCGCCCGCCGCCTCGCGTCCGGGGCGCTTTCCCGAGTTTCCGTGCTCGCCACCACACCAGCCTTGCAGAGCCCGCCCTCCGGCCCCTGCGCACCTCCCTCGCTCGCAGTGGTTTCCACCCCGGACACGCCGAAGGGCCCTCGCGCACATCGCACGAGGGCCCTTCGAGACGGTCGTTCAGTTGTCGGTCAGGCGGTCACTCC
The DNA here is from genome assembly GCF_000231055.2 of Saccharomonospora azurea NA-128. GTDB lineage: Bacteria > Actinomycetota > Actinomycetes > Mycobacteriales > Pseudonocardiaceae > Saccharomonospora > Saccharomonospora azurea. The sequence goes on from NZ_CM001466.1 coordinate 2,515,182, forward strand.
TGCTCCGGCTCGCCCTCCTCGCTGCCCGCGGCAGCGATGCTCACCGGCGGAGCGTCGGGCACGTCCAGCGGCTTCGGCTCGCCACGGAAGGTGAACTTCGCCTTGTCATCCTGGGCGTCGCCGATCTCCCAACCCTCGACGTCCACGATGATGATCTGACCGGCCTGGACCTCGCCGAACAGGATCTTCTCGGACAGCTGGTCCTCGATCTCCCGCTGGATGGTCCTGCGCAGCGGTCGCGCACCGAGCACCGGGTCGAAGCCCCGCTTCGCGAGCAGAGCCTTCGCCCTGTCGGTCAGCTCCAGAGCCATGTCCTTGGCCTTGAGCTGCTCCTCCACCCGCGACGCCATCAGATCCACCATCTGGATGATCTGCTCCTGCGTGAGCTGGTGGAAGACGATGATGTCGTCGATCCGGTTGAGGAACTCGGGCCGGAAGTGCTTCTTCATCTCCTCGTTGACCTTCTGCTTCATCTTCTCGTACCGACCGGTCTCGTCGGAACCGGAAGAGAAGCCCAGGCTCACGGACTTGGAGATGTCCTGCGTGCCGAGGTTCGAGGTGAAGATCAGCACCGTGTTCTTGAAGTCCACCGTGCGGCCCTGGCCGTCGGTCAGGCGACCGTCCTCCAACACCTGCAGCAGCGTGTTGTAGATCTCCTGGTGGGCCTTCTCGATCTCGTCGAAGAGGACCACGGAGAACGGCTTGCGGCGCACCTTCTCGGTGAGCTGGCCGCCCTCCTCGTAGCCGACGTAGCCCGGAGGGGCACCGAACAGCCGCGAGGCGGTGTAGCGGTCGTGGAACTCACCCATGTCGATCTGGATGAGCGCGTCGTCCTCACCGAACAGGAAGTTGGCCAGCGCCTTGGACAGCTCGGTCTTACCGACACCGGACGGGCCGGCGAAGATGAACGAGCCGGACGGGCGCTTCGGGTCCTTCAGGCCGGCCCGCGTACGGCGGATGGCCTGCGACACGGCCTTGACCGCGTCCTCCTGGCCGATGATCCGCTTGTGCAGCTCGTCCTCCATGCGGAGCAGACGCGTGGTCTCCTCCTCGGTGAGCTTGAACACCGGGATACCGGTCCAGTTGGCGAGGACCTCGGCGATCTGCTCGTCGTCGACCTCGGCGACGACGTCCAGGTCACCGTCCTTCCACTGCTTCTCGCGCTCGGACTTCTGGCCGAGCAGGGTCTTCTCCTCGTCGCGCAGTCGAGCGGCCCGCTCGAAGTCCTGCGCGTCGATGGCCGACTCCTTCTCCCGGCGCACGTCGGCGATCTTCTCGTCGAACTCGCGCAGGTCCGGCGGCGCGGTCATCCGGCGGATGCGCATCCGCGCACCGGCCTCGTCGATGAGGTCGATCGCCTTGTCCGGCAGGTAGCGGTCGTTGATGTACCGGTCGGCGAGCGTCGCCGCGGCCACCAACGCCGAGTCGGTGATCGAGACCCGGTGGTGTGCCTCGTAGCGGTCGCGCAGGCCCTTGAGGATCTCGATGGTGTGCTCCAGCGACGGCTCGCCGACCTGGATCGGCTGGAACCGGCGCTCCAGCGCGGCGTCCTTCTCGATGTACTTGCGGTACTCCTCGAGCGTGGTCGCGCCGATGGTCTGGAGCTCACCACGGGCCAGCATCGGCTTGAGGATGCTCGCCGCGTCGATCGCGCCCTCGGCCGCACCCGCGCCGACGAGCGTGTGCAGCTCGTCGATGAACAGGATGATGTCGCCGCGGGTCTTGATCTCCTTCAGGACCTTCTTCAACCGCTCCTCGAAGTCACCGCGGTAGCGCGAACCGGCCACCAGCGACCCGAGGTCGAGCGTGTAGAGCTGCTTGTCCTTGAGCGTCTCGGGCACCTCGCCCTTGACGATGTTCTGGGCGAGGCCCTCGACGACGGCCGTCTTGCCGACGCCGGGCTCACCGATGAGAACCGGGTTGTTCTTGGTACGGCGGGACAGCACCTGCATGACCCGCTCGATCTCCTTGTTGCGCCCGATGACCGGGTCGAGCTTGTTCTCCCGCGCGGCGGCGGTGAGGTTGCGCCCGAACTGGTCGAGCACGAGCGACGACGACGGGGTGCCCTCGCCACGGCCCGCGCCGGCCTCGGCCGGCTCCTTGCCCTGGTAACCGGACAGCAGCTGGAGCACCTGCTGCCTGACCCTGTTCAGGTCGGCGCCCAGCTTCACGAGCACCTGTGCTGCGACGCCCTCACCCTCGCGGATGAGGCCCAGCAGGATGTGCTCGGTACCGATGTAGTTGTGGCCGAGCTGCAGCGCCTCACGCAGAGACAGCTCCAGCACCTTCTTGGCTCGCGGGGTGAAGGGAATGTGTCCGCTGGGAGCCTGCTGGCCCTGGCCGATGATCTCCTCGACCTGCTGGCGGACACCCTCCAGCGCGATACCCAACGACTCGAGCGCCTTGGCGGCGACACCCTCACCCTCGTGGATCAAACCCAAGAGGATGTGCTCGGTGCCGATGTAGTTGTGGTTGAGCATCCGGGCCTCTTCCTGGGCCAGGACAACCACCCGCCTCGCGCGGTCGGTGAACCTTTCGAACATTCCCACTCCCTCGACTGCTGCGCCGGCGGCCCGACACTCCGACCGGTTCGCTCCACCGGTGAGCTCGGCACCGTATGACCACTGTAGTAGCCGAGCACACGTTGCGTGGCTACCACTGGTGCGGATCGAACCTCATGGAGCAGGCCCTGATGCGCCGCGAGCACTCGCGGAGGACACGCTCACAGTCGACTCGTTGCTGGCTGCTGACGTACGGAACAACGAAGCGCCCCGCGAGGGAATTCCGGTGGGACCCGTTGTCCGCTCACCGCGAACACGCCGTTCACGGGGTGTCGCCCGCCCGGCGCGGCCGACCGGCGGTCGGGCAGGAGCACCTGCCCGACCGCTCGGACGCCTTCTCGATCACCCGGGTTCGACCGACGCGGAGCCGCCGAGGCGGCGACGCGTGATGCTCGACACACCTGGGAGGCGCGACGTCGTCACAGTCCTCGCAATGTGGCGAGGAGCGCGTCCGACACCGCCGCGGGTGTGCCCGGCCTGCGGTGGACGTGCTCGTCGGTGTCGACGAAGAGCAGCATCCGGCCCAGCTCCGACACGTCGACCAACGTGAGCGGGCGGCTCCGACGGCGGACACCGTCGACGGTGACGGCACCGTACAACTGATGCGCTGCCTCCCGGGACCACGTCAGCCGGCGGTGGAAGTCCTCGACGTCGGCGACGACGTCGGCACGAGGGACCCGGAGCGGCGTCACGGTCGCGCAGGCACTGCCGGGTGAGTTCGGCCGCGCGGTGCTCGGGCACGAACAGCCCGGACGACGTGAGAACCGGATGAGGTCCGCCGAGCCCTTCGAGACTCCACGCGTGCAGCAGAGCCGAGCGGGGCACCCGGACCGCGTGTTCGAGCACGACGCTCACCGCCTATTCGCCGATGGTGGGCGGCATGACGACATGCCGGGTCTCGGGATCACGGAGTTCGTCGCCCGCCTCGCCCCACAAGAACGCCTCGTCGGTGTCCTCGACGTAGCGGCGCTGACGGCACGCCGTCCACCCAGAACGTCACGTCCGACAACCACCCGTGGGCCGCGGTCATGCTCACCTCCGCATGAACACTCGCAAGGAGCGAACGTGCCCGGAGAGTAGCGCGTTCATCACAGGTTGACGGGAATTTGACACATTCCTGCCGGCATGGGTGCGCCCGGGCGTATCACCTGCTCCAAGCGGGGTCACGACCCGACAACCCGAGCGCTCGCTCCAGCGGAACGCCGTTGTCACTGACCGATACCTCGGGGCCGAAGATGCCGTGGCTGCGTCCCCGCGGGGCGAACTCCCGCAGGGCGAGCTCCACGGCGCGGGCCTCGGCGTCGCCACAGCGGAAGTCCACGCCCGTGGCCACCGCGAGGTCCCAGCCGTGCAGGACGAACTCGGTCACCACCATCGCGCCCAGCTGGTGAGCGGGCAGCTCCGCACCGAACACGGCCGTGCCCTCCCACGCCGACGGCGACCTCAGGGCCTCCGCCAGGCTCTCCGCCTCGGCGCACAGGTCGGCCTGCCACTCCGGGGTCACCAGGTCCGCATCGCGTTCACCACCGGTGGCGGGTGGCTGTCTGCACACGGCGGCGCGCAGCAGGGGAAGCCAGTACAGCAGGTGGTTCACCAGGTCGCGCACAGCGAAGTCGGCACACGGCGTGGGAGCGTCGAGCGTCGTGGCGGGGACGGCCTTCACCACGTCGACGAACGCCCTCGCGGCGGGGTCGACGGCACGGCGCAGTGGAAACAGGTCGGACATGTCCTCATGCTCACGACCAGGGCGGACCGCGTCTTGAACAAAAGCGACGCTGGACGTCATCGGCGGCCGTATCGTCGACACCGTGGAACGGATGCCCCAGGGGATCCTGCATCGGCGCGCCGCCGAGTCACGCTTCACGGTGGGCCGGCTCCGACCGGACCCGAGCCTGCGCGAACACGTCGAGTACTACTGGGTCGTGCGCTGGGACCTGCACGGTCGGCCGCCGCACGAACAGCGAGTGCTCCCCAACCTCGCCACCCACGCCGTCTTCGGTACCGGGTCCACGGGGGTGTGGGGCCCGTCGAGGTCGGTGTTCACGCAGGTGCTCCGCGACCGCGGCCTCGCCCTCGGAGTGCGGGTCGCCCCCGGATGCTGCCGCGCGGTGCTGGGTGTTCCCGTCACGGACCTCCGCGCGGGCCCGATCTCGCTGCCGCAGGCTCTGGGCGCCGCGGGGCAGGCGACGGACGACGCCGTGCGGCGCGCTTCCGGCGACGCGGAGCTCGCCACGGTCGTGGACCGGCTCCTCACCGATCGGGTCAGGCCGCTCACCGGCTCGGAACGACTTGCCCGGACCGCCGTCTCATTGCTCGCCACCGATCCGGCGATCACCCGGGTGGACCACCTCGCAGGGCGTACCGGAATGACGGTGCGCGCACTACAACGGCTGTTCACCGGCCATATCGGAACAGGGCCGAAGTGGGCCATCCGGGTCTACCGACTCAACGATGCCGCGGCCCGCCTGGCCTCCGATTCCCCACCGACGCAGGCCGCGCTGGCCGCCGAACTCGGCTACAGCGACCAGGCGCATTTCGTCCGCGATTTCACGTCACTCGTCGGTACACCGCCCGGAGCATACGAGCGACAACAGAAAGTAACCAAGTAGGAGGAAACGAATATGGCCTCCCGGGCGTCGCCCGAGAGGCCATACTGCGGGACGTCTTTCAGTTCCTGCGGTGGTAGGCTTCGACGACCTCGGACGGGATGCGTCCACGATCCGAGACCTCGAAACCGTTCTTCCGCGCCCAGGCGCGAATTGCCTGGTTCTGCTCGCGATCCACAGCGGCCGAGCGAGCGGGCGCTTTCACGGCACTCCTGCTCGACGTCCGCTTCCGGCCGCCCGCCCGGCGAGCGTGCTCGACGTACTGAGCAAGGGCGTCACGCAATTCTTCCGCATTTTCGGCGGAAAGATCGATCTCGTAGTTGACGCCGTCGAGACCGAACTCGACGGTCTCCTCCGCCTCCGACCCGTCCAGATCGTCGACGAGGGAGACAAGTACCTTCTGCGCCATCTGATTCCTCCTGCTTGGGACATGCTGAGATCACGTGGTGCCCACGCCCGAGCCAAAAGCCTTGACCGAGCATATTGTTACCCGCACGTGCAGAATAACGCAAATCAACTTCGGCCATTGTCTGGGGCGTTGCCGTGTCCTTATGCGGACAACACAATCTCGGCCGACGAAGTCGCAGGAAACGAGAAGGAGCCGCTCACGACCGTGCGCGGCGACCCGGCGGAACGTTCCTCTCCGCGGTGTTCCTCTCGAAAACGAGTCGAAGCCCCAGGAGAGTGAGGTGCGGCACGTGTTCGGTGATGGTTTCCGACTCGTCGACCACGAGCGGAGCGAGCCCACCGGTGGCGATCACTTCCACGGGCTCACCGGAAGTACCCGCCAGCTCGCGTGCGATCCTTCTGACGAGCCCGTCCACCTGTCCGGCGAAACCGTACAAAATGCCGGACTGGAGGCACTCGACGGTGTTCTTACCGATCACCGAGCGGGGCCTGACGAGCTCGACCTTACGCAACGCGGCGGCCCGGGACGCCAGTGCGTCGACCGAAATGTCGATTCCCGGCGCGAACGCGCCACCGAGGAACTCGCCCTTGGCCGAAATGGCATCCACATTGGTCGAGGTGCCGAAATCCACGACGATGCAGGCCGTGTTGTGGAGGTGGTGGGCGGCGAGCGTGTTCACGAGCCGATCGCCCCCGACCTCCTTCGGGTTGTCCACGAGCAGCGGAACACCGGTGCGCACACCCGGCTCGACGATGATCGTGGGGACGTCGGGGTAGTAGCGGTCGAGCATCACGCGCAGCTCGCGCAGGACGGCCGGCACGGTGGACAGCGCGGCGATGCCGGTGACCGCGTCGACGTGCGGGCCGAGCAGCCCGCGCATCGTCAACGCCATCTCGTCGGCCGTCATCCGCGGGTCGGTGCGCATCCGCCAGTCACGCACCAGCCGCGCGTCCTCGCCTCGCCCGGCGTGCAGGCCGAGCGCGATGTTGGAGTTGCCGACGTCGACGGTGAGCAGCAATCAGTGCTCCGCGTGCAGCAACGCGTCCAGTCGAGCGGCGTCCGCCGTCTCGGCCCTCGGCAGTCCAGTGCCACCCGCGCCCTCGGGCGCGCCGGGAGCGTTCTCGGCCCCGCTGACGAGGCCGTACCCGTCGGGGACCGAGGCCGGGTCGGCACCCTGCTCGACGATGCGGTTCTCCCCGTCGACGAACACGATCCGGGGCTTGAACGACGCCGCCTCGGCCGAGTCCATCTGCCCGTACGCGATCAGGATGACGATGTCGCCGGGATGGATGAGGTGCGCGGCGGCTCCGTTGATCCCGAGCACGCCGCTGTCGCGTTCGCCCTCGATGACGTAGGTCTCCAGCCGTGCGCCGTTGGTGACGTCGACGATGGCGACCTGCTCGCCCGGCAGCAGGTCGGCCGCCTCCATCAGAGTGCGGTCGACGGTGACCGAGCCGACGTAGTGCAGGTCCGCCTGCGTCACCGTCGCCCGGTGGATCTTGGACTTGAGCATGGTTCGATACATGGCGGGATTCCCTCTCCTACCCCTCGCGTCCTCACTGCTCGACGCCGTACTCGGCCGCCGCGCCGAGCAGGAGTCCTACGTTGTCGATGAGCCGGGTGTCGCCGACCCGCGCGGCCACCAGCAGCCGGGCCTGGCCGTCGTCCGGCGGCGGCCCCAACTCGGTGTCGCGCAGTTCGAGGTAGTCGACGACCACCTCGGGACGTGCCGCGAGCGTGCTCCGAGCCGCCTCCAGCACGGCCTGCGGCCCCTGACCGCCCGCGTGGGCTCCCGCGACCAGCGCCGCGGAGAGCGCGACAGCCGACTCCCGCTGCTCCGGTGTCAGATAGGCGTTGCGCGAGGACAGCGCCAGGCCGTCCGGTTCGCGCACGGTCGGCACACCCAGCACCCGGACGTCGAGGTCGAGGTCGGCCACCATGCGCTTGATGAGGACGAGCTGCTGGTAGTCCTTCTCACCGAACAGCGCGTAGTGCGGGCGCACGATGTTGAACAACTTCGCCACCACGGTGAGCATCCCCGCGAAGTGGCCGGGCCGCGACGCGCCTTCGAGCTCGTCACCCAGTGGACCCGGGTGCACCGTGACCGCCGCGTCGGGGGCGTAGAGGTCCTCGGCGCTCGGGGTGAACGCGATCTCCACGCCCGCCTCCTCCAGCACGTCGAGGTCGGCGTCCAGGGTGCGCGGGTAGGCGTCGAAGTCCTCGTTCTCGCCGAACTGGAGCGGGTTGACGAAGATCGACGCAGCCACGACCGTGTTGGGCAGCCGCTTCGCCCTCCGCAGCAGTTCGCGGTGTCCCGCGTGCAGCGCTCCCATCGTGGGGACGAGCGCCACGTTGCGGCCCACCGAGCGCAGCGCCGCGGTGACCTGGCGCACCTCGCTGGGCGTGCGGTAGACGTTCACCTGGCCGCGAGTGAACTTCGGGGTGATCTTGGCTTTGGTCACGTGCCCTCACGTCCGTTGTCGAGCAGGTCGGTGATCTCGCGTGCGGCGTCGGAGCCGAGCAGCCCTGCCTCGCTCGCTCTCGCGGCGGTCCGCCGGGCCAGCGCGGTGTACGCGGGACGCACCTCGGGCGCCTGCTCCTCGAGCACCCGCAGATGGGTCCGCACGGTTCCCACGTCTCCGCGCGCGACCGGTCCGGTGAGCGCGCGGTCGCCGTGCCTCAGAGCGTTGTCGAGCGCGGCGGACAGCAATGGGGCGAGGAGACGCTCGGGTTCGCGAACGCCGTTGCGCCGTAACAATTCCACACAGTCGGCGACCAGCGTCGCGAGGTGGTTGGCACCGTGCGCGAGAGACGCGTGGTAAAGGGGGCGCGCGGCCTCGGGAAGGCGCACGGGCTCCGCGCCCATCTCCATGGTGAGGGCCTCGCCCACGTTCCAGGCCGCATCGTCGTCGTCCGCCGCGGTGACACCGACGGCGCACGAGTCGAGGCGTTGCAGGTCCTCAGGGGCTCCGGTGAAGGTCATCACCGGGTGCAACGCCAGAGGCAGTGCTCCTGCTTCCGCGGCGGGCCGCAGCACGCCGATGCCGTGGGCCCCACAGGTGTGCACCACGATCTGTCCCGCCCGGAACGCACCCGCGTTCGCCAACCCCGCGACCATGGGTGCCAGCACGTCGTCGGGAAGCGCGAGCAACACCAGGTCGGCGCTGCTCGCCACCTCGTCCGGTGGCCGCAACGGCACACCGGGCAACAGTCGCTCCGCTCGACGCACGGACGCGTCGGACACCGCCGAGGCGGCGACCACCGAATGACCGGCACGGGCGAGCGCAGCGCCCAGCACACTCCCGACCCGACCTGCCGACACCACACCGACGGCGAGCCGCGCGGGGCGGTTCACCGTGTGTCCCGCTGGACGCACATCGCGAAAAACTCCCAAGCTCGTTCCAGTCCCACCCTGCATCGCGGGTACCAGACGACGGCGCGAGACTAGCCCCACATTCCTGCACACGCGCCCACGAGGTGACCAGCTTCACCCGTCGGTGCCCGCCCGGGCGAGCCGCACGGCCTCGGCTCGGGTCTCCTTCAACACGGCCAGCAGGGAAGCCTGGCGCATGGACAGGTAGTCGGTCCGCATCCGCTCCGACGCGGGTGAGCCTTCCCAGCGCCGCGCGAACGCCAGCTCGGTGACCGCCGACTGGTAGGCGCCCACGGCCTTGGCCGCCGCCCGCCCGGACTCCGCGCGGGCCTGCCGACGCCACTTCTTGCGCTGGCGCAGATCTGCCAGCAGCGGTATCTCCGACCGGGCGATCCATCCCGCGTCGGCCATGCCCGGCAACGTCGCCGCGATGATGCGCTGCTCACGCCGCCGCTGCCACATGATGATCAGCACGACGGCCGTGAAGATCGGCACCATGATGAGGAAGTAGACGTTCAGGAACACGTCGCTGCCGCCGAGCGTCGCCGAGGCGTTCCACAACGCGTGCAGGAGCACCGCCCCGACGTAGGCGGCGAACGGCACACCGAACTTCCGCCCACGGCGGCGCGAGTGCACCACCAGGCCCACCCCGATGCCGATGAGCACCGTGAACAGCGGGTGCGCGAACGGCGAGAGCAGGCCACGCAGCAAGAACGCCGCGACGACACCCGCCGACAGCCCGTCCCCGAAGCCGTAGTCGACGAACGCCCGGCCGAAGTAGTAGACGTTCTCGGTGAAGGCGAATCCCGCCGCGCTGAGCCCGGCGTACACGATGCCGTCGACGACACCGTCGAACTCGTGGGAACGCCTCCACATCAGCGCGATGACGGGCACGGCCTTGACGGCCTCCTCCACCAGCGGCGCCGACACCAACGCGCTCACCTTGCCGCCCTGTCCGGAGCCTAGGAGGAGGTCCCCCAGCGCCTGGGCGGTGTCGTTGACCAGCAGCGCGGTCAGGGTCGCGACACACGCGCCCCACGCGAACGTCAGCAGCAGCAGTTTCGCCGGTTCCGGCTCCCACCGGTCGATCCACAGGAACGCCGCGACCACGACCAGGACGGGTACGACGGCCGCGACCACACCGATCAACACGGCGAGCACACCGACCCGGACGGTGGCGAGGCCCAGAACGAGCAGGCCCGACAACGCGAGGCAGGCGATGCCCACCAGGGGCAACAACACGGTGACCCGGCGCGGCGTGTGCCTGCGCAACGTCGGTGGCGGCGACGGCTTGCTGTCGGTGGTGACTCCCTTCACGCGGGAACCTTAGCGAGCGCGTCCGAACACCGTCCGGACAGTTCCTCAGTCCTCGGCGCGGCGCCGACGACGGGGCCTGGTGCCGGAGGCGCCGTAGGCCGCGAGCAGCTCGCTCACCGAGCGTCCCTCGGCGTGGGACCCCGCCGGTTCCTCCTCGCTCTCCGCGGCATGCGAGTGCCGCGACCCCGACGCCGCCGAATCCAACCACGCGGGCTTCTCGTCGTCGTCGCGCCGACGCCGCCCACCGCCGGACGTCGGGGCGGCCTCTGGTTCCGGCTCGGGACGCCGCCTGCGGCCACCGGACGGCCGCGTCTCCCTGACCTCGGGAGGCAGGGTCGGGTTGGGCTCGGGCTGCACCGGGGCGGGCAGCTCGACCCGCTCGGCCACGGTGGCTTCCGCTCCCGCCTCCACCGGCTCGGGTTCGGCCGGACGCCGCGGGGGCTCGACGGGATTCACGGGACTGACGGGGTTGCGGTAGCCCGTGCCGGCCTTCTCGGCGGCTCCCGGCCGCACCGGCGGCGTCACCGCCGTCCTGGCCTCCACGGCGCGCTGCGTCCGGGTGGGAGCGTCGTCCACCGGCGGTCGTTGCTGCCGCGGGGACGGTGAGCCCTCCGAGTCGAGCGAACGCGCGACGCGCCCGTCCGCGGGCGCAGCTGCGGGCCGACCCCGCTCCCCCGCTCCGCCACGCGGCTCGCCCTCGGTGGGTCGACGCGGCGAATAAGCGGGTCCCGCCGCGCCGTTGGGCCCCGCGACGGGACGCTGGTGGGGACGGGACATCTCCGCCCGGGCGCGGTTCGCGGCCTCGCTCGCTCTCGCCATCGCCGACCCCGGCCGCGACGGAACCCGCCGAGTGGGCGGCTCCCCAGGCTTCTGCGCGGCCCTGCCGTCCTCCGCGGGGCGCGCCGGACGCGGCACGAAGCGCGTGCGGGGCGCGCCCGGCTCCCGGCGCCGCGGCTGCTGCTCGGCGCGGGGCACAGCCGGCTCCTCGGCCTCGCTGCCGGCCTGTTCCGCGTCCCGATCCCGGACGCGTCCGATGAGTTGGGTGGGCGAATCCACCGCGTCGGCCTCGGCGTCGACCGTCAGTGCCTGCCGGATGTCCGCCTCACCCGCCGTGACGAGGCGTTGTTCCTCACCGAGCTTGCGCATCCGGGTCGACTGCGCGGTCAACGCGACCCGTTCCCACAGCACCTCGCCACCGAAGAGGTTCTGGAGGTTGTCCCGCAGACTCCGCAACTCCTCGCGCAGGGCGTCGAGTTCGTCGCGCTTCTCCGCCTCGACCCGCTCCCGGGTCTCCGCCTCGATCTCCAGCTCGTGCTCCCGCCGCGCGGCGATCTCCTTCTGCAGTTCGAGCTCGTAGATCTTCTGGGCCTTGACGGCCGACTTCTCGTTGAGAGCGGCCTGTTTGCGGTACTTCGCAGCCATGAGCGCGCCGATGAGCGCCGCCCACAGCGCGGCGACGACAGCGAGCCGGATCCACCGCAGGTCGTCGGTCAGCACCAGGGCGAGGGTGGCGCCGATGGCGAGGAGAAAGCCAACACCCAGCCACGGCTTCGCCGCCGATCGGTCCCGCGACTCGTCACCCACGCCAGTCATGCCCCACACCGTACCGTCATGTGATCCTTCCGAGACCTTTCCGGTACTCCGAGCGGCACCTTCGCTGCGTTAATCGGTCGGCGGGCCGTTGAGGTCCCGATCGCCGTTCTTCGGCGTGCGACAGCACTGCTCCAGCCACAGAGCGGCACCGATGAGCGCGGCGGCGCAACACGCGCCGACGACAGTCGCCGGGACGTCGTCGGCCGCGGCCACGATTTCACTCGAACGAGGCGCGACATAGGCGAGCGCACCGAGCCACGCGCCGACCATGAGCGCGCCCAGCAACGACGACGCCTTGGCCAGTGCCACCGCCCTGGCGATGCCGATGCCCGACTCCACACGGTGTTCCCGGATGCGGGATCGCACGGAGAACGCGAGCACCGTCTCACCGAGCGCCAGCACCAGCAGCGTGACCCCGGCCAGTGTCGGCAGGTTGGGCAACGACCCGAACGCGACGCGGTACAGCGAGAACGTCACGCCGAAACCGATCACCGCGGCGAGGAGGAGCTCCCGGGCCCGCGTGAAGTGCATGGTCACCACCGTACCGAGGATCGGACCACGTCGGTGGCTCACCGGTGGACACGTCGTGGACTCACCGGCCGAGACCACTCGCGCACCTCCTCACCGACGGATTGGTCCAAACCCCGGTCGCCTGGTCACAGCGTCAGATCGGCACGCCGTCGCACGCCCGCGCGGTCGTCCTCGGGCAGCGCCGCGAGCAACGCATCGGCACGTCCCTTGCCGGGGACCTCGGCATCCGGGTCGATCTCCAGCCACGGGATCAGCACCGTCGCACGCTCGTGCGTGCCCGGGTGCGGCAGCAGCAACTCCGGGTCGTCGGAGCGGACGTCGTCCACCGCCACCACGTCGACGTCGAGCGTGCGAGGCCCCCAACGACGTTCGCGCACCCGCTCGGCACGACGTTCGAGCTCCTGCGCCGTCCGCAACCACGCCCAGTGGTCTCGACCGGGATCGTCGACGACGCACACGGCGTTGAGGAAGTCCGGCTGGTCGGTCACGCCCCACGGCGCCGTCTCGTACACCGACGACACCGCCACCAGCACGTCCCGCAGTCCCTCCACCGCGAGGTGCAGGTAGCTCAGCCGGTCGCCCAGATTGGACCCCAGCGACAGCACCGCCCTGCTCATCGCCGCTCCCGACGCACGGTCACCGCCACGTCGGTGAACGTCAACGGAATCGGGGCGGAGGGCTTGTGGACGGTCACCTCGACCGCCCGGATCCGCTCGTCGCGCAGGACGTCCTCGGCGATCGACCCGGCCACCCGCTCGATGAGGTCGTGTGCGGGGCCCGCGACAATGGCGGCCGCGCGCTCGGCGAGTTCGCCGTAGTTGACCGTGTCGGCGAGATCGTCCGACATGGCCGCGGCCGAGAGGTCGAGCCAGACCGTGAGATCGACGACGAACTCCTGGCCGTCCCGCTTCTCGTGCTCGTAGACCCCGTGCCGACCGAAGACCCGCAGGCCGGTCAGCGTGATGCGATCCGCCTCAGGCACGCCCGCTCCGCCACGCCTCGGCCACCGCGATCGCGTCCAGCGACCCACCGACGTCGTGGACCCGCACACCCCACGCACCCGCGTAGGCGGCGAGAGTGGACACGGCGGCGGTGGCCACCTCACGGCCCGACGGCGGACGCGGTTCACCCGCGTCGTCGGCGAGCAACCGGCCCAGGAACCGCTTGCGCGAGGCTCCCACCAGCACGGGGAAGCCGAGCGCCAGCAGCGTGTCGAGGTCCTTCAGCAGAGCCCAGTTGTGGTCGGCGTGCTTGGCGAATCCGAGGCCGGGATCGAGCACGATCGCGTCCTCCCGCACCCCGGCGGCCAACGCCTCGTCCACCCGCGCGCTCAACTCGTCGCGCACGTCGGCGACCACGTCCTCGTACCGGGCGAGCTCGTCCATCTTGCGGCTGTGCCCGCGCCAGTGCATGAGCACCCACGGCACTCCCGTGTCGGCGGCCACCCTCGCCATGTCCGGGTCGGCGAGACCACCCGACACGTCGTTGATGATGTGCGCACCCGCCTCGACCGCGGCCGCCGCCACGCTCGCGCGGGTCGTGTCCACCGACAGCACGAGTCCTTCGGCGGCGAGAGTCTTGATCACGGGCAGTACGCGGGCCAGTTCGCCCTCCGCGTCCACCCGCTGCGAGCCGGGTCGGGTCGACTCCCCACCGACGTCGATGATGTCGGCTCCCCGGCGCCACATCGCGTGGGCGTGGGCCAGGGCGTCCTCCGTGCTCAGGTAGCGCCCGCCGTCCGAGAACGAGTCCGGGGTGACGTTGAGAACCCCCATCACCACACACCGCCCGGGGCGGGGAAGCCCAGCCCGAGTCACCGGCGACCGCCCTTGATGAGCTCCAGCGCCTCGGCACGCGACGACGCGGACGTCTGCAGCAGACCGCGCACCGCCGACGTGATCGTGCGGGCGCCGGGCTTGCGCACACCGCGCATCGACATGCACAGGTGCTCGGCTTCCATCACCACGATCACGCCACGCGGCCGCAACCTGCGGTTGAGCGCGTCGGCCACCTGCGAGGTCAGCCGCTCCTGCACCTGCGGACGCTTGGCGTAGAGGTCGACGAGGCGACCGAGCTTCGACAGGCCCGTCACCTTGCCCTGCCCGTTCGGGATGTACCCGACGTGCGCGACGCCGTGGAACGGCGTGAGGTGGTGCTCGCACAGACTGAACATCGGGATGTCCGTAACGAGCACCAACTCCTCGTGGCTCTCGTCGAAGGTCCGGTCGAGCACGTGGTCCGGGTCGCTGTAGAGGCCGGCGAACATCTCGCGGTAGGCCCTCGCGACCCGAGCCGGGGTCTCCCTGAGGCCGTCACGGTCGGGATCCTCACCGCACGCCAGCAGCAGTTCCCGCACCGCGCGTTCGGCCCGTTCCTGGTCGAACACCGCGTGACCGGCCCTGGGGAGTTCCGCGTCCACCTCGAGCGGAGAGTAACCGTTGCCCGTCACGTCACTTGCCTTCCCCGATCACGAAGGCGTGCTGCCGTCCTGATCGTTCTCGTCGTTGCGCTCGGCTGGCTTCGCCTCCGGAGACGGCGTGGCGGGCGGCTGCGGCTGCTGTGGTGTGGGTGTCTGGTCACGCCACGGGTAAGCGCTGCGCCCGCTCGGCTGCGTCGCCGGAGTCCAGCCGGGAGGAGCCCCGTAGTGCGGCGGCCCGGCGTTGGTGCCGCCACTACCCGGTTGTCCGCCGTTGGACGACCACGGTGTCGCACCGCCGTTGTTCCGGCGGCCACCGTTCGGCTGGCCGTCCCCGGGAGGGGGAGCGTACGGATTGTAGGTCGCCGAGGGGGCCGGAGGCTCCGGCTGTCCATGCGGTGGACCACCGGGCAGGTCGCCGACGCCGGGTGCGGTGGCCACCGGCGTGGGCTCCGGCTCGGGAACCCGCTCCGGCTCCTCGTCGCCCTCACCCTCGGGGGGCCACGGCTCCCCGCGCTCCATCGCGAGCTCGCGCGGCGTCTTGATCGGCGGCTTGTCCGACGGCAACCGCTCACCGAACTCGTTGAACGTCGTGATGCGCGGGCGCTTCTCCACCGACGCGAAGATGCGCTCCAGGTCCCGGCGCTGGAGGGTCTCCTTCTCCAGCACCTCCATCACAAGGTCGTCCAGCACGTCGCGGTAGGTCGTCAGGACCTCCCACGCCTCGGTGTGCGCCGTCTCGATGAGCTTGCGCACCTCTTCGTCGATCTCGTGCGCGACCTCGAGCGAGTAGTCCGGCTGCCGACCGGCCGACCGGCCGAGGAACGGATCGCCGTGCTCCTGGCCGTACTTGACCGCGCCGAGCCGCGGCGACATGCCGTACTCGGTCACCATCGCCTTGGCGATCTTGGTGGCCTGCTCGATGTCGGACGACGCACCGGTGGTCGGCTCGTGGAAGACGAGCTCCTCCGCGGCGCGGCCTCCCATCGCGAACACGAGACGACCGATCATCTCGGAACGCGTCATGAGCTGCTTGTCGTCCTCGGGCACGATCAACGCGTGCCCACCGGTCCGGCCGCGAGGCAGGATGGTCAGCTTGTAGACGGGTTCGATGTCGGGCATGGCCCACGCGGCGAGCGCGTGTCCGCCCTCGTGGTAGGCCGTGATCTTGCGTTCGTGCTCGGAGATGATCCGGCTCTTGCGGGCCGGACCGCCGATCACTCTGTCGACGGACTCCTCCAACGCCGCGTCCGTGATCACGGACCCGTTCTGGCGCGCGGTGAGCAGCGCCGCTTCGTTGATCACGTTGGCGAGGTCGGCACCCGACATGCCGACGGTGCGCTTGGCCAGCGCCTCGATGTCGACGTTGTCGGCCAGCGGCTTGCCCTTGGAGTGCACCTCCAGGATCGCCTTGCGGCCCGCCAGGTCGGGGGCCGACACCGGGATCTGGCGGTCGAACCGGCCGGGACGCAGCAGCGCCGGGTCGAGAATGTCGGGGCGGTTGGTGGCGGCGATGAGGATGATGCCGCCACGGGAGTCGAACCCGTCCATCTCGACGAGAAGCTGGTTCAGCGTCTGCTCGCGCTCGTCGTGTCCGCCGCCGAGGCCCGCACCGCGCTGGCGACCCACCGCGTCGATCTCGTCGACGAAGATGATGCACGGCGCGTTCTGCTTGGCCTGCTCGAAGAGGTCACGCACCCGCGAGGCGCCGACACCGACGAACATCTCGACGAAGTCCGAACCCGAGATCGTGTAGAACGGCACCCCGGCCTCACCGGCCACCGCGCGCGCCAGAAGCGTCTTACCGGTGCCGGGCGGGCCGTACAGGAGCACGCCCTTGGGGATCTTCGCGCCGAGTGCCTGGTACCGCGCGGGACTCTGGAGGAAGTCCTTGATCTCGTGGAGCTCCTCGACGGCCTCGTCGGCGCCCGCGACGTCGTTGAACGTCGTGGTCGGCATGTCCTTGTTCAGCTGCTTCGCCTTGGACTTGCCGAAGTTCAGCACGCGGTTGCCGCCACCCTGCGCGCTGTTCATCATCCACATGAGCAGCAGCACGAGGATGCCCAGCGGGATCATGTAGATCAGCAGCTGGGTGAAGAAGCTCTCCTGCGTGACGGTGGTGTTGAACTTGACGTTCTGCTCACCGGTGCTGGAGTTGAGCAGCGTGTTGTAGAGCTGGTCGGAGGCACCCGCCGGGAACTTCGTGAGAACCTGTTCGACCTGCTGACCGTCGACGTTGATCGAATCGTCCAACGTCAGCTTGAGCTGCTGTTCGCGGTCTTCGAGCGTCGCGTCCTTGACGTTGCCGGAGCGGATCTGCTCGATGGCCTGCGACGTCGGGATTTCGGTGTAGCCGCGGTCACTGTCGCTGAGGGTGCTGACGCCGAAGATCAGCAGCAGAACCACGAGTATCCACAGCAGTGGGTTCCTGAGCAGGCGCTTGCGGTCCATTCGATCCGGCCGTAGTGGCCTCGACCCTCCCTGGCTAGGCGGTAGGTTGTGACATCCGCCGTCGCGGTGTTGACAGATGCGCGGGCGCTACGGAGTCGCCGTCCCACCAGCGTACAGTCCGACTCCCGTGAGATGCCGGGCGCTCCTGGATGCTGTCACTGTCAACGACCGACGTCGGCGCCGTGTTCCCCGTCCGTAGCGCGTCTCAGCGTGTGACGTCGGTGACCATCTCGCCCAGCCGGCTCCGCAGCGTTTTGGCGTCGGCCGGAGCGACCGTGACCCATTCCCGTCCGTCCGGCCCGGTGCGCGACAGGCTCAGGTACCTGCCGGAGGCGGTGTCGAACCACGCGAGCACCGACGAACGACGCCTGGCGCCCACGTCGTCGCGGCTGTTGGCAGCCAGCTGCCCACCCCGCAGGCGGGGTTGTGCGATGAGCTGCGCGTACGTCTCGGCCGGGTCGTGCGATCGGTCGGCGAGACCACCGCGCCTGCCCGACGCGCTCGCGGCGGCGGTCCGGGAGGGCTGGATCCGCATCGCGTCGTCGAGCGGCAACGTGATGGACGACTCGGTGCCCCGCTGACCCGACGGCAGGAGGTTCACGATCGCGGAGACGAGCCCGTCGGGATAGAGCGGACGCAGCCACACACCGTCGGCGTCCTGCACCGCGAGCACGGCCTGCGTGCCGTCCGAGGCGGCGAGGGCGGCGACCGGGGTCTTCCGGAACTCGGGGATGTGCAGCGCGTCGATGCTCACCGACGGCATCGCCAGAAGCCCGAGCCACTGGTGCACCGGCGAGTTCGCGAGGTCCCTCGCGGCCAACTCGGTCTCGACGCGCCTGCGCAGCGCGGCCCGCTCGACCTCGTCGTCACCGTGCGAGGGCACCGTGAACGGGTACGGCAACTCGCCCACCTCGGCCTGCTCCCACAGGATGTCGAAGGTGGCGAAAGTGAAGAACTCCTGCGCAGACACGATGTCCCCCGAAGCTGCTGTAGCGACGACCGATTCGGTTCCGTGGTGATCGAGAAGGATAGCGGTCACAGTCGCACGGCGGTGGCCTGCGCGACGAAACTCAACATCTCCGACAACCGGTGTCGCAGTGTGGGGGCGTCCGCCGGGGCGATGACGATCCAGTCGCGACCGTCGGGCCCCCGGCTGGCCTGCGTGAGGTACCGGCCGCTCTCGGTGTCGAACCAGCTGAGCACCGGCGAACGACTCTTCGCGCCCGAGGCGTTCCGGGCGTTGGCGCCGAGCTGACCGCCGCGTCGACGCTCCTGGGCGTGCAGCCGGGCCAGCGCCTTGCGGTCCTCGTCCGCCCGGGCCGTGCTGCCGTCGGACGTGGTGGGGCGGCGCTGCATGAAGTCGGCGCCCGGGCCCGCCACCAGCTGTTCGAGCGGCATGTTGATCGACTTCTCGCGCCCTCTCGGCGCGCCGGGCAACTGCCCGACGATGGCGCTCGCGAGCCCGTCGGCGGGGATGCTCTCCAGCCAGGCGGTGCCCGACTCCTGCACGAGCAGAACGGCGTTGCGACCCGACGCCGCGGCCAGGGCCGTGCGTGCCGCGGCGTTCGGCGCGCTGATCAGCACGGAGTCGAGGCTCAGTTCGGCCGTGGCGAGCACGCCGAAGGCGTCCTCCACAGCCGGGGCGGGCCGACCGTTGTCGTCGGCCAGACCGCGGCGCGCCAGGTCGGTCAGCACCTGCACCCGGAGCGCGGCGCGTTCCTCCAGCGTGTCGCCGTGGGAACGCACCGTCACCGGGTACGGCAGTTCACCGAGGCCGCTCGACTCCCAGAGGAAGTCGAGCTCGGCCTCGGTGAGCTGTACGCGCACGTGCTATCGCCCCTCGTCGTCCGGGCCCCACGCGCCGAGCACCGGCGGCGCGGCCGCCTCCGTCGCGCCGAAGGTCTCGTCGGGGTCCGGTTCGATGAGGAAGGAGGCGTGCGTGTGTTCCTTGTCGTCGTCCTGGCGCCCCGCACCGGCACCCGCGCCGCCCATGCCCATCGGCGCCGCGGCACCCGAGGCCGGCGGAGCACCGACCGCACCACCCGGTGCGGGGGCCGGGGCAGCACCCTGACTCTGCGCGGGGACCGAGCCGGCGGCGTTGGGAGCCACACTGCCGGTGCGGTCGGTCGCCGACGCGACCGTGTCGGAGGTGACGGCCTCACCCTTGGCGCCTGTGCGCTTGCCCGACAGGCCCTTGGCCGCCTTGAGACCGGCATAGCCGACGGCCCCACCGGCCACCGCGCCGCCGAGCGCCGCCCCGGCGTTGACGCCACCACCCGTGGGCGCGGAGGCGGGCAGCTGGCCCGGGCCCGCGGCGGCACCGGCACTTGCGCCGACACCCTGGACGTCGGCGCTCGACCCGGCGGCGCTGGACAGGTTCGTGAAGGAGTCCACGGCCGCGTTGACCGCCCACGACGGCGCACCGCCGTGCGCGTTCGGTCCGCTGTTGCCGACACCGGCGACCGAGTAGGTGCCCGACGCGCCGAGCGACCGGGCCTCCACCGCGACACCGTTGCCGAGCGGCTTGAGACCGAGGGACTCCGGCCCGAAGCTCGGGGTCGTGCCGTCGATCTGCGACAGCTCCTCGGTGTAGGCCTCGAGGAACAGGATCTGCTGGGCCTTCACCGCCTGCGCCTCGTCGTGCTGCCGCTTCATGTCCATGACCATGGCGGCGGGGCCACCGGCCAACATGGCGCCCATCTGCGTCGCCGGGTCGAAGTCCTTGGGCTGCGGCATCGTCTTCAACTTGGCCGCCGCACCGGCCTGCTGCGCGAGCCGGTCGCGCATCGTGCTGGCCGCCTCGGAGGCCTGCGCGCTGGAGTTGGCGATGCCGACGAGCGCGCCCTGGGCAGCACCCGCGCCCTGGCCCACCCACGCGGCACCCAGTTCCTTGATGGCGTTGTAGAGGTCCTCGGCGATCCGGGACAGCTCGTTGCCGTGGTTGCCCCAGGTCTGCCCGAGCTCCTCGGCCGTGCCCGGCTCGTTGTTGACCGTCGCGTAGGCGTACAGCTGCTCGCTGCCCCGCGCCGCCCAGTTCGGCCGCGCGCCGATGGCGCGGTCACTGCCGTACTGGAAGCCGTCGGACCGGCCGCGCGCCCGGTTGACCAGGTCGGCGACATCGGCGCCGCCGTCGCGCATGACGGCGTCGACGTCCGTCGGGCCGGAGTTCACGCGGTACCCGTAGCCCGGCGAGCCCGGCATCGTGCTGGGCTCGTCGGCACCGTTTCTGTCCGAGTACATGTCTTCCGCTTCCCCCTAGTGATCAGAGCTGGCCGGTCAACGACTGGGCGGTGGAGGCGTCGAAGTCGTCGTAGCGGCTCATCGCCTCGAGGATCGCGTGCTCGGCGTCGTCGTACTGCGTGTACAGGTTCCGCAGAGCCTGGGCGTACGAGTCGTTCATGCCGGCCGCCCGATCGGCGAACTTGGTCGCGATGGCCTCACCCACTGGGTTGGCTCCCAGCTTCGGCGACACCGCGAGGAAGCCGGTGTTGTCGAGCAGGGCCGCGACCGCGTCCTTTCCGGTACGGATCTTGTTCAGCACCGCCTGCGCGGCGTCGGGGTCGAGCCCGACCTGGCCCTCCGCCGCGGCGGCCCGAAACGCTGCGGCATCCGCATAGCTGCTGTTCGGCATGTGTTCGATCTCCTGTCCCCAGCACAACCCGACTAGGCTCAGCACCTGCGATCTTCGCTAAGGTTAACGCACTCGAGGTACGCCTACGACGCGTTCTCGCCTGTTCGGGTTCCGTGTTCGCAGGAAATATCCGAGCGCGACGCCGGACCGTTACGAGGAGTAGACCCGAGGGTCGAGCGTTCCGATGAACGGCAGGTCGCGGTACCGCTCCGCGTAGTCGAGCCCGTAACCCACGACGAACTCGTTCGGGATGTCGAAGCCCACGTACTTCACGGGAACGTCCACCTTCACCGCCTCCCGCTTGCGCAGCAGCGAGCACACGTTCAGCGAGGCGGGGTTGCGGCTGGCGAGGTTCTTCAGCAGCCACGACAGGGTGAGCCCCGAGTCGACGATGTCCTCGACGATCAGGACGTCCCGGCCCGCGATGTCGCGGTCGAGGTCCTTCAGGATGCGCACCACTCCGGAGGACGACGTGGACGAGCCGTACGACGACACCGCCATGAACTCCAGCTGCGCCGGGATCGGCAGCGCGCGGGCGAAGTCCGTCATGAACATGACCGCGCCCTTCAGCACGCCGACGAGCACGAGGTCGGAGGTCGTCTTCTCGGCCGGATAGTCCGCCGCGACCTTCTCGGCCAGCTCGGCGACTTTGTCCTTGATCTGCTCCTCGGAAATGAGCACGGAGGCGATGTCGCCTTCGTACACGGTCAGCTCCCTAGGGTGGTGGGTTGGCAGTTGTTCAAAACGTGTTCAAAACGAGCTTTTCATGGGCGCGTGTGGCCTCGACACCGCCGGGTAGGAAAACGCCGCCCTGGCCACGCCACCGACCCACGAGGTCGTCGACCGAGCGCAGGTGCGCGTCGGTCAGTTCCGGGACCCCACCGCTCAACAGCCACGTGCGCAGGACCCTTCTCCGCACCGCCGACGGCGCCTGCGCGAGCACGTCGACGCGGAGTGCGGCGCCCTCTCGGGCACGTCGGTGGAGGTCGTCGGCCACCGCGTCGAGCGCCTCGCAGTCCTCCCGCAGTTGCCGCGCCGTGCGGGCCAGCGCCCCGGCCACCCCACCGGCGAGCACGTCGTCCAGCAGCGGAAGCACCTCCCTGCGCACGCGCACGCGGCGGAACCGCGGGTCGGCGTTGTGCGGGTCCTCCCAGGGGCTCAGTCCCAGTTCCGCGCACGCGGCCCTCGTCACGTCCCGCGGCGTCCCCAGCAGCGGCCGCGCCCACGGCGGGTCGAGCGGACGCATCCCCGCCAGTGAACGCGGACCCGAACCCCTGCCGAGACCGAGCAGGACCGTCTCGGCCTGGTCGTCGAGTGTGTGGCCGAGCAGCACGAGTGTCCGCTCGCCCGCGTGCTCCCGCAGGACCGCGTACCGCGCTCGGCGGGCCGCCGCCTCCGGCCCGCCGGGCCCGGACACCGTCACCGGAAGCACCTTCGCCGCGTGCGCACCCAGGCGAAGCGACTCCTGCGCCGCCTTCTCGGCGACGTCGGCCGACCCCTCCTGCAGCCGGTGGTCGACCACGAGCGCACACACCCGCAGGCCCCGGCGCTCCCCCACGTACGCGGCCGCCTCCACGAGTGCGAGCGAGTCCGCGCCCCCGGAGACCGCCACGGCGAGTTCGCCCGACTCCAGGTGAGCCGCGCACGCCGGTTCGGCGAGGAAGTTCCGGACCGCCCTGCGCACCACGAGCACCGCGTCGAGGCGGGGCCGTGGCGTCGGTGGCGTCAGTGCACGCGCCGCAGCCATGCCTTCGGGTCCTTGATCTCCTCGCGGCTCGGCAGCGTGTTCGGCGACGTCCAGACCGCGTTGAACCCGTCCATGCCCACCGCCTCCACCACCGCACGGGTGAAGGACGAACCCAACGCGTACTGGCGCACCTTGGCGTCGACTCCGAGCAGGGCGCGCAGCAACCGATCGAGCGGGCCTCCACCCTTGCGGCGGACCGTGAACCGCCGCCGGATCGCCGCCACGCTGGGCACGACCTCCGGGCCCACCGCATCCATGACGTAGTCGGCGTGGCCCTCCAGCAGCGTGGACAAGGCCAGCAGCCGGTCGAACACCTCACGCTGGGCGGGCGTCTGCACCAGCTCGGCCAGCCCCACCGAGCCTTTCTCCTTCGCGTCCCGGAGCTGCCGCACGTTCTCCGAGACCCGCGAGAGCAGCGTCCCCAACCCGTCCGACTCGGCGAACCCGGTGATCAGCCTGCCGACCTCGGCGGCGAAGTGATCGCGCAGCCAGTCGACCGCCGTGAACTGCAGCCGGTGCGTGCACTCGTGCAGGCACACCCACATGCGGAAGTCCCGGCCGGACACACGCATCGCGCGCTGTGCGGTCACCACGTTCGGCGCCACGAGCAGCAGCCTGCCCGCATGGTCGTCGCCCCCGAACGGGTCGTACTGGCCGAGCACCTTCGTGCCCAGGAACGCGAGGACGACGCCCGTCTGGACCCCGGCACTGCCCGCCACGAGCGGAGCCAACGCCCCGTTCTTCTCGTCGTCCGGCAGGGCCCGGGTCGTCATCGCCTCGAGCCCCGACGCCGCCGCACGCACCCAGCCGGGCCGGTCGACGACCTCACCCGGCGACAACGGCAGGCCGGCTCCGAGCCCGGTGAGACCTCGGACGTGGCGCTCCGCCTCCACGGTGAAGTCGGACAGCTCGGTGACGACCCGTTCGGCCTCCGCCCGATCCACCACCGGGCCGCCCCTGACCAGGTACGCGCCGGTCGCCGCGGCCACCGACCAGTCGACCGACGGCGTCATCGTCCTGCGCTGCTCCGCCGAGGAACTCACGACGGCTGCTTCGAGACGGTCGACAACAGGCTGCCGGCAACGGATGTGCTCACGTGTCGTCCTTTCGCCGCGCTGGCACCTCGTCCTTCGACGCTACCCGCCCTCAGCGGCAACCACAGCCACGCAGTGCCGCCGCGATGCGGTCGAGTGCCGCGCGTGCCTTGTTCTGATCCTTCCCGTCCGACATCAGGGCGAACGCCAGCACCCGGTCGTCCTCCGTGAGCACCACACCGGCGAGCGTGTGCACCCCCGAGAGCGTCCCCGTCTTCGCCCGCACCCAGCCGCGACCGGACTCCGACGCCTCCTCGTCGTAGCGGGGGGCGAGCGTGCCGCTGCCGCCCGCCACCGGCATGCCGATCAACAACGGCCGGAGCTTGGCGGTGACCTCGTCGAGCTGCTTCACCCCGCCGTCGTCGTCGGCCGCGGCCAGCTGGATCACCTGGGTCAGGGTCGACGCGGGCACGGAGTTGCGCGGCGACAGGCCACTGCCGTCGTGCAGCACCACGTCGGAGACGTCGACGCCGTGTCGCCGCAACACGTCGAGCGTGGCGGCGGCACCGCCGTCGAACGAACCTTCCCGGTCTTCCGCGGCGGCCACCTGCCGCGCCAGGACCTCGCCCAGCAGGTTGTCGGACTCCACGAGCGTGTGCCGCACCAGTTCGTCCACCGGCGCCGACCACACCTCGCCCAGCACCGTGGCGTTCTCCGGGGCCTTCGTCTCGCCCCCGACCTCGGCGCCGAGGCGCTCGGCGAACTCCTCGGCCAGGTTGCCCGCCGGGTCGGACTGTCCCATCGACGCCTTGTTCTTCGGATCCGTGCGTCCGCCGTCGAGCATCGCGGGCTGCACCTTGACCATGAACGTCGACGGCACGTCGTCCGGCGCCCACCCGGCACCGGTCTCCGGACCGGTGTAGGCGGACAGGTCCAGCTCGACCCGCTCGACGGCGCCTCCGGTGGCCTCCTTCACCTGGGCCACGAGGTCGTCGAGGTGCGCCGCGCCCGGGAAGATCGACTCCTCGCCCGGAGGCAGGGACGACAGGGTGACGTCGCCACCGCCGACCAGGACCACCGTGCCGGGTTCGGCTCCCTCCACGACCCTGGTCGGCAGCCGCATGTCGTGATCGAGCGCGAGCAACGCGGCGGCGCTGACGAGCACCTTGGTGGTCGACGCGGGCGTGGCCGGTGTGTCCGCACCGCGCTCCCACAGCACCTGGCCCGTCGCGGGGTCCACGACGCTGCCGTGAAGCTCACCGAGGTCCGAATCCGACGCGAGCCCGTCGATGGCGGCGGCGACGCCCTGCGGGGTGGGCGCGGCACCGGAGGCCGACGCCCCGCTCAGCGCGAGTCGGACGTCGCGGGGCTCCGGCGGATCGGCCAGCGGGGCGTTCGGCGCCCACGGCAGACCGAGCCGGTTCGACACGGGCGGCAGCGCCAGCGTGACGCCCGCGGCCAGCAGCAGCACCACCCCGACCGAGACGGCCACGAGCAGGCGTCGGCGTCGCGGCCTGCCACCGTCCCCCGCCGCGGAGCTCTCGTGGTCCGGCGGATCGGTCGGCGTGGCGGGTTCGGACGCGTGCGCGTCCGCCGGTACCACGGCCTGGGTGCCGGTGTCCGGAGCTCCGAGAGGCCGGGCCGGGCCGTGGTGCCCCTCGACTCCCTGCGGTCGCTGCCGACCGTGCGCTGCGGGAGCACCGTGAGCGGGGCCGCCGTGAGTGGGACCACCGGACGGCACCGCCTGTTGCTCGCCGGTGCCGTCCGGGCCGATCCGTTGCGGCCACGCCTGCCTTCCCGCGGGCGGGACGGCACTCGGCTGCGGCCGCGGAGGCGCGGGCGAGCGGTGTGGCCAGGCGTCCGGTCCCGGGCTCTGCCGCTCGACCGGCTGCTGCGGGGCCGGGCTCTGCTCGACCGGGTGCTGCGGCGGCCGCGGTGGGCTCTCGTACCGGCGCTGCGGCTGCGACGGCTGCGACGACTGCGACGACTGCGACGGCGGCGCGTGTGACGCGCGCGATACGTGCGACGCCCCGCCCGAGTGCGGATGCTGCGACTGCCACTCCTGCGAGTACGGCACACGCTGTGTCTGCTGCGAGTGGTTCGCCTGCTGTGCCTGCTCCGGGCTCGACCGCTGCTGCCTCTGTCCCACCGGCGTCACGGGCTCCGACTGAGCCGACTGTTCCGGCTGCGTGGACTGCGCCGGTTGCGACGGCCGCTCGTCGGCGGGCTCGTCGGCCTCCGGCCACGAGTGGTCGTCCGGCGTCGAGGTCGACTCGCCGCCGTTCTCCCCGGTCGTGGGCGAAGCGGATTCGCCACCGGCATTCGTGGGAATGCTCACTCTGACTGTCGTCTGCTGCGACGAAGAGTCAGACT
The DNA here is from genome assembly GCF_000231055.2 of Saccharomonospora azurea NA-128. Classification (GTDB taxonomy): domain Bacteria; phylum Actinomycetota; class Actinomycetes; order Mycobacteriales; family Pseudonocardiaceae; genus Saccharomonospora; species Saccharomonospora azurea. The sequence goes on from NZ_CM001466.1 coordinate 2,541,224, forward strand.
TGTCCGGCGCGTCTTCGGGATCATGGTCGGCGGACGGCCATCTCGGACCCGAATTGTCTCCGGCGTCAGGCAAAGTCCCTCCTCGCGGTCAAGAGGGCAGACGTCACATTTGCACACCTGCGTGCCGCGCCCACCCGGTGCGTGGTCCACACTAGTGAAGACCGAAGTGATCATGTTCTAGCCGCCCGGAAGAGCAGCGGCACGAGAGACGAGTCAGCGAGGACGGCGTGGAGTTCGACGTCACGATCGAGATCCCCAAGGGGGAGCGCAACAAGTACGAGGTGGACCACGAGACGGGGCGCATCCGGCTTGACCGGACCCTGTTCACGGCCACGCAGTATCCGGCCGACTACGGGTTCATCGACGACACGCTGGGTCAGGACGGCGACCCGCTCGACGTGCTCGTTCTCGTGCAGGAGCCCACGTTCCCCGGCTGCCTGATCCGGTGCAGGGCCATCGGCATGTTCCGCATGACCGACGAGAAGGGGCCGGACGACAAGGTCCTGGCCGTGCCGTCGGACGACCCGCGGATGGAGCACCTGCGCGACATCCACCACCTGAACGAGTTCCACAAGCTCGAGATCGAGCACTTCTTCCAGGTCTACAAGGACCTGGAGCCCGCCAAGAGCGTCGAGGGTTCCTCCTGGGTGAGCCGCGCCGAGGCCGAGGCGGAGATCAACCGGTCGTACGACCGTGAGGCGGCCCGCCTGAAGGAGCAGTCCGCCGAGCAGAAGTGATCTGCGGTTTCGCCTGACTTCGGACAGGGCCCCGTCGCGCGGTGCGGCGGGGCCCTGTCCGTCTCTCGTGGGGCGGCGCGTACCCGGTGTCCCGATGTTCGGGCTACGGCTGGACCTCCTCCACGCCCTCGGCGTGCCTGCGCGCGAGCTCGCGGTAGACCGCGGCGTTGTGGTCGACCCACGCGGTCGCCGTGGCGGTGAGCGGCGTGAAGTCCTTCGCCGGGCTGCCCTTCGCGATCGTCTCCTCGGGCACCTGAGTGTTCGGGGTGACGGTGGCGCCCGCGGCGACGAGGCTGCGCCTGCCCACCACGGCCTTGTCGAGCACCACGGACCCGTTGCCGATCAACGCCTGCTCGCCGATGGTGCAGTCGTGGACGATGCAGGAGTGTCCGATGGTCGCGCGGGGACCGATCTCGCACACCCCGTCGTTGACGTGGACCACGGTGTTGTCCTGGATGTTGGCGCCCTCGCGGACCACGATCCGGCCGAAGTCGCCGCGGAGCACGGCGCCGTACCGCACGGAGGCCCCCTTCTCCACGACCACGTCGCCGACCAGCGTCGCGGTGGGGGCGATCCAGGCTTCCGGGTGCACGGTGGGGCTCACGCCCTCGAACGAGAACAGCGGCATACGCTCACCCTACGGTCCAGCGACGGCCGCGACGATCACCGGAAAACGAAGAGGCCCCCTCCGCGGTGGAGGGGGCCTCTCGTCGGAGCCGCCTGGGGGAATCGAACCCCCGACCTGCTCATTACGAGTGAGCCGCTCTGGCCGACTGAGCTAAGGCGGCGCGGGGCGAACCCGGCTGCTCACGAGTATAACCATCCCGTTTCTCGCGTCACCCACGGGGGCGGGCGTCGTTGATCGACATGCCGGCACCTCCGCCGGCACGTCGGTCACCAGGAGGACTGTCCGCATGCGCCGGAAGCGGCACCGCCGCGCTCACGTCTTCGCTCTGCCCACGGCGGCTTCGTTGCTCGTGCTCCTCGCCGCGCCCGCCGCCGCGCAGACCGTTCCCACCACACCTCCACCGGTTCCCGCCGAGGAGGGCCAGCCACCGATCTCCTCGGAGACCAAGCCCCCGGGGCGGATCATGGCGGAGGCGGGGACCGCGCTGGGCGTGCTGCGGCTCCTGCCCGAGGCGATGGAAGCCGACGCGACCATGCCGGGCTGGGCCGCGGACCTGCCGAAGCAGTCGGTGCTGGAAGGCGGCATCGGCCTGTCGTACGCACGCGCCGACAGCGAGTCGCAGTTCGCCTACGAACGCTCGGTCGCCGAGGCTTCTCCGGCCGGGCTCTCGGTCGCCGGGCACAGTCCCCAGACACCCGGGTCCGCCGTGCAGACGGCGCTGCCGGACAACGACAAAGCGCTGTCCACCGGGCTGGAAGGCCCGGACAACCCGCTGGTGAACGTGAGCGCGCTGCACGGCCGGGCGCACGCCCGGTGGGACGAGGCCCTCGGGCCGTGCGTGGGCACGATCGCCGACGCCGGCACGTCCGCGGCGAGCCTGTCGCTGGTGAACGCGATCCCCACGATGCCGGACACCAGCCGCGCCGCCGCGGCCGGAGGCGAACTCGGCGAGGCGCTGGAGCAACTGCCGGGCTCGCTCGCCAACCTGGGCGGGCTGCTCTCCGGGACGAAGTCGGACGGCACCGGCTCCCTGGTGAGCGTGGACAAGGCCCTGTCCACCCGGTCGGTCGTGCGCCTGGTGGACCTCGAAGGCGGCTCCGCCGAGCGCAAGGCCGTCGAAGCGATCTCCACCCTCCAGGCCGGGCGGATCGACATCCTCAAGGGCACTCCGCTCGGGCTGACCGTCAAGGTCGCCGCCCAGCCCACCCTGCGCGTGGTGTCGACGGGCGACGCGGAGACCTCCACGGTCGACTACACCGCGCCGGTCCTCACGGTCGAGCGCAACGGCAAGACGCTGTTCACCCTCGACGCGGCGAACCCCACCGCGGACATCCCCGTCGGCCTGCCCTCGCCCGAGCTGAGGACGCTCCCCGGCTACGAGGACGTCGCGGACGCTCCCGTGATCGGCGAGGTCGCCGAACGGGCCGACGGCGCCGTGACGACGCTGTCCGACGACGCGGCGAAGCGCGTGCTCGACATCGGTGTGCTGCGCCTCAGCATCGCCGAGCTCGACGAGCGGGCGGAGACGGTCACGACGCCGTTCGCCGGGCACCGCGTGTCGGCGCTGGCCCGCATGCTCGACGTCCGCGTCCTCCCGACGGAGCGTTTGAAGAACCTGCTGCCCGACGACCTGGCCGCCACACTGCCGTCGGCGCTGGCGCAGGTGTCGGTCGGCGAGCAGAGCGCGAACGCCTACGCGCCCGAAGGCGGTGTGGACTGCTCGGCGCCGGTGCAACCCGTCGCGAACGACGGCGCGAACGACACCGCCGCGCCTCCTGCCGCACCGCCCGCGAACCGGTCCGACGTGCCCACCGTCCTCGCGCACACCAACGCCGCGTACTCGGCGGTCCCGTTGTTCTGGACCGGCACGGCCCTGCTCCTGGTCGGAGTGGTGCTGGTGGCCGCTCTGCCGAACCGGCCGCACAGAGTCCCCGCCCCCGTGAGGCCGTCACCCCGCCCCCGCGGCGAGTGACGGGCCCGGGCCGCCCCTCGCGCCGGCAGGAGCGGCCCGGGTCACTCCGGCGCGTGGACTCGGTCAGCCTTCCCGAAGAGTGGTCAGCATGGCCTCGACGGCGATGCGGGGCTTGACGTTCCAGCCGATGGCGTCGCGGCAGGCCAACACGGCTTCGAGCCGGCGCAGCGCCGACACCGCACCCCACTCCCGGGCCGCGGTTCGCGACTGCTCCGCGAAGTCGGGATGGATCAACGCCGCGGACGCGCCGCTGGCCTGCACCAGCACGTCGCGGTAGAACCCGGCGAGGTCGACGAGCGCGAGGTCGAGCGTGTCCCGCTGGGTCCTGGTGGCCCTCGACTTCTGCCGCTTCTCCAGCGCCCGGACGGCGGCGTCGGCGGCCCGCTTGGCGGCCGCCACGCCCTTGCCGGTGCCGCCGGACCCCATCGCGGTCCGCAGCGCGTCCTGCTCCGCCTCGTCGCGAGCCTTGCTCTCCTCGGTCGCGTCGGCCTCCGCCGTCGCGATCAGCTCGTCGGCACACCGGAACACGTCCTCGGCGCGCCGCAGCCCGAGCGGGATGCGCAGCACGGCCGCCCTCCGTTCCCGGGCGCTGTCGTCCGTGGCCAACCGCCGGGCGCGCCCGACATGACCGCCACACACCGAGGCCGCCCATCGGGCCCGTTCGGGGTCGATGCCGTCCCGTTCCACGAGCACGGTCGCGATCGGCTCCGGAGCCGGGGTGCGCAGGTTCACCAGCCTGCAGCGCGAGCGGATGGTCACGCTCACGTCGTCGGGATGGTCGGACGGCGCGCACAGCAGGAACACCGTCCGGTCCGGGGGTTCCTCGACCGCCTTGAGCAGAGCGTTGGACGCTCCCTCGGTGAGCCGGTCGGCGTCCTCGATGATCACGATCTGCCAGTGGCCGGTGGTCGGTCGGCGCGCCGCCGCCTGCACGAGTGCCCGCATCTCGGCCACCGAGATCGACAACCCCTCCGGCGCGACCACCTTCACGTCCGCGTGCGTACCGGCGAGCGCCGTCCGGCAGCCCTGACACTCACCGCACCCGCCGTCGACCAGGCACTGCAACGCCGCCGCGAAGGTGCGGGCCGCCACCGATCGCCCCGAGCCGGGCGGGCCGGTGAACAGCCAGGCGTGGGTCATCGCGCCGTGGTCGTCGGTGCGGCCGGACACGAGCGCCGTCGCCGACTCGGCCGCGGCCGCGAGGATGTCCACGGCCGGTTCCTGACCCACCAGCTGCGACCACACCCGGCCCAGTCGGCCGGTCGTCGTCGCGCTCGTCACTGTCGCGTCACCTCTTCCTGGGTGGTCGGCGGCAGCGCCACCTTCCCGGAAAGCGCGCCCCACACCGACGTCCGCACCCGCTCGGCCACCTCGTCCGCCGTGCCCTCGGCCTCGACCACCACGTAGCGGTCCGGCGCGGAGGCCGCCATCTCCGCCAGCATCTCCTGCACCCTCCAATGGTGCTCCGCCGTGTTGGTCGACTGCGTACTCCCCTCGCCGGGGTCCGCGTCGAGCAGCACCGTGAGGTCCGGGCGCAGGCGGCCCGTGGCCCAGTCGGTGAGTCCCTCCAGCTCGGCGACGTCGAGCTCCGCGAGCGCGGACAGGTGCGCCAGGGGCGTGTCCACGAAGCGTTCCATCACGACGATCGCGCCGCTGTCGAGGGCCGGTCGGACGTCGCGTTCCACGATGTCCGCTCGCACCGCCGCGGCGGCCAACGCCTTCGCGCGCGCCCCACCGAGTGACGCTCCCGAGACGAGCGAGGTCAGCCGCTCGTCGTCCAGAGCCGGGTCGGCGGCCAGCACCACGGGCTGCGACCCGTCACGCAGCCATGCCGCGAGCCGCGCCGCCTGCACCTCGGTGTCGGCGGCGGTGGTGCCCTCCAACGCGATGAGGATGCCGCTGGAGCGACGGGGACGTCGCCGGATGACGTTGCGCAGGTCGGCGAAGATCGGCTCGGTACGCCGCGAGTCCATCTGGCGATACGCGATGACACCGACGAGCGCGGCCAACAACCCGCCGGCCAACAGCACCGGTCTGGTGCCGTCGATGGTGATCACATTGCCCCACACGACCACCTTGCGCGGCTTCACCAGACCGATCAGGCCGGGCACCGCCGAGGTCGTCCCGAAGATGATGATCTTGAGGAGCGACTGGTAGATCGCGTTGATGCGGCCGCGGATGCTGTCGTCGATCTGCGAACCGATGATCGTGATGCCGGTGAGGAACGCGCCTCCCGCGCAGGCTCCGACCAGCGCCACCGCCACGAGCGCCACCGCGAGGTGCGGCGCCAGCGCGACGATGACGAGCGCGAGCCCCGCCACCACGATCCCGAGGCCGAACAGCCGCTCGTGGGGCAGCCTGCGCGCGAGCTTCGGAGCGCCCGCGAGACCGACGGCCGCCCCGATGAACACCGCCACGAACAGCAGACCGAACGACGCGTCGCCACCGCCGAGACTCGACGAGTACGGCTTGGCCGACCCGATCACGGCGCCGCCCGCGGCGAACGCACCGACCATGCCGATCAGCAGACCGCGGATCAACGGCGTGCTCTTCACGAACCGGACGCCGTCCCGCACCATGCTGCGGAACCCGCCCGACTCCTCGTCGTCCCGCCGCGGCTTGCGCACCACGGCCTCGTCGCCGGCCCGCGGCATCGGATGCACGTTGCGCAGCGACAGCTCCGGGATGCGCACGATCAGCAACGCGCTGGCCAGGTACAACAGGCCGTTCAGGACGACGACGATCTTCGCGGTGCCGAACTCCCCCAGCAGGTCCGGCGGCAGGTGGAACGTCGTCTGGATACCGGTGAGAATCGCGTAGATTCCGGCTCCGGTGACGACGGCGACCCCGTACGTCATCACCATTCCGAGCTGGTTCGCCGTTTCGACCTGATCCCGTCGGCGAAGCAGATTGGGCACCGCCGCATCCTTCGACGGAATCCACATCATGGCCGCGGATCCGACGAGGAAGTTGGCGATGAACAACCACAACGGGGTGCCGACGATGGCAATCGAAATGAGCAAACCGAAACGCACGAGGTCGGCGATCACCATGACCTTGCGCCGGTCGAAACGGTCGGCGAGCATTCCCCCGAGCGGGGCGAACAGAAGACCGGGAAGCAACTGGGTCAGGACGATCCCGGCGAAAGCGAAGTTCTGAGCCGTGTAGTCGTCGGTCAGCTTCGTGACCAGTCCTGTCAACGCGAGCAGAGAAAGCCAGTCGGCCACGCTGCACAGAAACGTGACGCCCCAGAGCCGCCGGAACGGCCGAATAGCCAGGACCCGGCGCACTCTGCTCAAGGTGGACGCCTCGTTCGACGCGGTCGACCGCGCCTCGGCGTCCCCTGCCCCCTGCTGCGACTCGTTGATGGACCCCACCCCATAACACTCGGCCCTGCCGTGCGCTCAGGGTAGCGCCGCGCTGTGAACACACGCTGACGAGCCGGGGGCATCACCGAACGTGAACACAACGGCACTAATGGTGTGCGGGGCGTCTAGCCGAAAATGCTCGTGACGCTTTCGACGAAACTCGCGACGAACTGTATCGCGATGATCAAAAAGATCAGCATCAGCGTCAGCGCCACCACGAACCCGGCCGATCCCGCCGACGGCTTCCGCACCTGAGGCGCCGGACGGCGGGTGCGGCTCCCCTGTCCCGGCCTGCGCCTCCGCATGATGGGCGCCAGCAGGGCGGGCGCCGAAGCCCGCACGCCCGGGCGCTGTGGGGGGATCTCCGCCGTCGGCTCGTCGTCCTCGTCGTCGGCCCCGGCAGAGCCACCGGATCCGGGAGCGGAACCGGAGGCACCGGAGGCACCGGAACCAGTGCCACCGCCGGACGCCGCCTCCTGCGCCGCGAGCGCGGTGGCCAGCTGCTGCACCGCTTCCCGATTCACCCCGACCGGCTGTGGGGGATGACCGTTCTCGCCACCGGCGGCGACGCCGCCCGCACCGGCCGCACCGCCCGAACCGTTGTCCGGCGTACCACCCAGCGAATCACTGAACGGCTTCGGCGGCTCCGGAGCCTGAGTACCGTCCGTGTCCACCACACGTCCTCCCATGGTCGGGTTCGGCGTGCGCACCACCCTGACCTCACACAGCGTGGCGCGCCGCGTGCCGTGTGTTGACCAGCGTAGCGGGACTCGGCGCCCTCGCCACCCGCCCATCGGAGCGCATGTTGATCACTCTGCGCACACGTCCGAGGGCGGGGACGAGGTTCGGGCAGGTCAGCCCTTCGACTTGGTGCTCGCGGCGGTCTTGCGTCGCGCGGGCGCCTTCTTCTTCGCCGGACCCTTCGCCCGCTTCTCGGCGAGCAGCTCCGCCGCCCGTTCCTGCGTCAGGTCCTCCACGGAGTCCGACTTGCGCAACGAGGCGTTGTACTCGCCGTCGGTGACGTACGGCCCGAACCGGCCGTCCTTGACCACGATCGGCTTGCCCGACACGGGGTCCTCGCCCAGCTCCTTCAACGGCGGCTTGGCCGCGGCCTGACGCCCTCGGCGCTTGGGCTCGGCGTAGATCTTGAGCGCTTCCTCCAGCGTGATCTCGAAGATCTGCTCCTCGCTCGTCAACGACCGCGAGTCGGTGCCCTTCTTCAGGTAGGGACCGTAGCGGCCGTTCTGAGCGGTGATCTCCTCGCCGCTCTCCGGGTCGGTGCCCACGACGCGCGGCAGCGACAACAGCTTCAACGCGTCCTCGAGGGTCACGTCCTGCACCGACATCGACTTGAACAGCGACGCCGTCCGCGGCTTGGGCTTCTTCGCCTTGCTCTTCTTGCCGTCGGCGCTCTCCTCCGGCTCGGGCAGGATCTCGGTGACGTACGGACCGAACCGGCCTTCCTTGGCGACGATCTCGTGACCGGTCTCCGGGTCGGTGCCCAGCACCCGCCCTTCCTGCGGTGTCGCGAACAACTTCTCCGCGATGTCCACCGTCAACTCGTCCGGCGGGAGGTCCTCGGGCAGGTTCGCGCGCTGCGACTCGCCGTCGACCTCGCGCTCCAGGTACGGCCCGTAGCGGCCCACCCGCACGTACACCTGGCGGCCCTCGTTGTCGAGGAACATCGGGATCGAGTTGATCTCGCGGGCGTCGATGTCCTCGACGCCCGACCCGACGAGCTTCTTCAACCCGCCGAGCCTGCCGATCGAGCCGTCGACACCCATCTCACCGCCGAAGTAGAACCGCGACAGCCACTCGGTGCGCTGCTCGTCGCCCGCCGCGATGCGGTCGAGCTCGTCCTCCATCGCCGCGGTGAAGTCGTAGTCCACCAACCGCTCGAAATGCCGCTCCAGCAGCCCGACCACCGAGAACGCCACCCAGGACGGCACCAGCGCGGACCCCTTCTTCCACACGTACCCGCGGTCCTGGATGGTGTTGATGATCGACGCGTACGTCGACGGCCTGCCGATGCCCAGCTCCTCCAGCTTGCTCACCAGACTGGGCTCGCTGTAGCGCGGCGGCGGCGACGTCGAGTGCGCGTCCGGGCTCAGCTCGCTCGCCGTCAGCTCCTGGCCGCGCGCCAGCCTCGGCAACCTGCTCTGCTTGTCGTCGGCCTCGCCACCCGCCTCGGCGTCCACCGACTCGACGTAGGCCTTCAGGAACCCGGGGAACGTGATCGTCCGCCCGGACGCCGAGAACACGCACTCCTCACCGCTGGAGGCGGTGCCGGTGATCTTCACCGACATCGTGGTGCCCTTGGCGTCGGCCATCTGCGAGGCGATCGTGCGCTGCCAGATCAGTTCGTAGAGCCGGAACTCGTCGGTCTCCAGCTCCCCGGCCACGGCGCCGGGTGTCCGGAACACCTCGCCGGCCGGCCGGATGGCCTCGTGCGCCTCCTGCGCGTTCTTGACCTTGCGCGTGTACTGACGCGGCTTGTCCGCGACGTACTCGGACCCGTACAGCTCCGTGGCCTGGCTCCGCGCCGCCGCCAACGCCGACTCCGACAGCGTCGTCGAGTCGGTCCGCATGTAGGTGATGTAACCGTTCTCGTAGAGCCGCTGCGCGATCCGCATCGTGCGCTCCGACGAGAACCGCAGCTTGCGGCCTGCCTCCTGCTGCAACGTCGACGTCATGAACGGCGCGTACGGCCTGCGCGTGTACGGCTTCTCCTCGACGCTCGTGACCGTGAACTCGCGCCCGGCCAGAGCCTCGGCGAGCCGGTTGGCGTCGACCTCCCCCAGCACCCGCACGTCCTGCGACTGCTGCTTGAGGCGGCCGTCCGGCCCGAAGTCCCGCCCCGTCGCGAGGCGAGCTCCGTCCACCGCCGTCAGCCTGGCGGGAAACGACCGCGGAGCGACCTCGCCACCGTCGCCACCGGTGTCCATGACAGCGGAGATGTCCCAGTACGACGCCGAGGTGAACCGCATACGCTCGCGTTCGCGCTCGACGATCACCCGCGTGGCCACCGACTGCACCCGGCCCGCCGACAGCTTCGGCATGACCTTCTTCCACAGCACCGGCGACACCTCGTAGCCGTACAGGCGGTCGAGGATGCGCCGGGTCTCCTGGGCGTCCACGAGGTCCGGGTCGAGGTCACGAGTGTTCTCGGCGGCAGCGCGGATGGCCTGCTCGGTCACCTCGTGGAAGACCATGCGCCGAACGGGAACCTTCGGCTTGAGCGCTTCGAGCAGGTGCCAGGCGATGGCCTCGCCCTCGCGGTCGGGGTCGGTGGCCAGGTACAGCTCGTCGACGTCCTTCAGCAGGCTCTTCAGCTCGCTGACCGTCGTCTTCTTGTCCGGCGTGATGATGTAGAGCGGCTCGAAGCCGTTGTCCACGTCGACGCCGAGGCGGGCCCACGACTGCCCCTTGTACTTCGCCGGCACGTCGGCCGCGCCCCTCGGCAGATCGCGAATGTGACCACGGGACGACTCGACGACGTAATCGCTGCCGAGATACGGAGCGATCTTGCGGGCCTTCGTCGGCGACTCGACGATCACCAGTCTCCGGCGACCGTCACCGTTCGTGCCCGTCTTCTTCGTCCGTGTCGATCCAGCCACGCTGTCCGCTCTTTCACTCAGATGTCACTCGTCCGACCAGCCAGTGTGCACGCCGTGCACCACCGGTGTCCGCTCAGGTGCTGCAACACGCCGACACCCTCATCCGTTCCACGCCTCGGACAGCCGGTCGACGATGTCTCCCTTTTCCACACCTAGCACGTCAGGCGCCACCGCCCTCGCCCGGGGCACTGCGTGACAACGCGATCACCCTTCGTGCAACTGGGAAGCGGCCCCCGACGACGCGCATCGAGCGGGTTCCCCGGGCAGGGGTGGGGAAACGACCGGTTCAGGATCCCGGCGAGTCGATCCGGGGCGCCGGATCGGCGCCGGTGAGCGTGCGACACGCCGGTGCGTGACCGCTCGCCTCCCGCAGTTCCGGCACCGCGTCGAAGCCCTCCAGCAGGTCGAGGGCGCCGATGTCGTCGAGCGGCTCGCGCACGGCGCTCACCGCATCCCGGCTGGCTTCCGCGCTCTCGGCGACGCTCAGGTCCTCCAGCACCGCTCGGGCCCGCTCCCGGATGCCGCCGTACGTGGACAGCGCCTCCCGACGCACCCGGTCGGCACCGTCGACCGGCACCGAGTCCAGACTTTCGAGGCGGTCGACCGTGCGATCCAGGCCCCCCACCACCACTTCGAGCAGCTGCCCCGAGGTCTCCGACGCACGTCGCGGGCTGCTCGCGTCGATGTTCGGCATCTCCGACACCGACAGCACGAGCTCGGACACCGCTCCGCAGTAGTCGTTGGCCCAGGTCACCGCCGCGTCGCGCGCCGGCGCGTCGGCGGTCGTCGAGGTTCGCCGACCACCCTCCGGTTCCCCGGGGTCAGGCGTGGGCGCGCCACCGCAACCCGCGACGACACACAACACGAGCGTCGCGCACAGCCCGACCCTCTCCCTGAACCGGTGCATACACACCTCCGAAGCGAACGGGCCGACCGGTGCACTCTAGGGCGTCGACACCTCACCCCGACATGCCCGGGCCGGGCCGGGGACGCGGTGGAAGAGTTCCACCCGTCCCGACCCGGCCCGTCGGACGCATCGGGAGCCGACCGCTGCCGCCGGCCCCGACCCACTGGAGCTAGGCCTTCGCGGTGTTGCTCTCCGCGGCGGGCGTGTCGTTCATCGCGGACGCCCGCCGCTTCGAGACCACGATCGCCGCCACGATGACCAGCACCGACGCCACGGCGATGGCCAGCCTGAACGGCGTCGACGCGCTCTCCCCGACCGACAGGGTCACGACCGCGGGAGCGATGAGCAACGACACCAGGTTCATGACCTTCAGCAGTGGGTTGATCGCCGGACCCGCCGTGTCCTTGAACGGGTCGCCGACCGTGTCGCCGATGACGGTGGCCGCATGCGCCTCGGAGTTCTTGCCACCGTGGTGACCGTCCTCCACGAGCTTCTTGGCGTTGTCCCACGCACCACCCGAGTTGGCCAGGAACACCGCCATGAGCATGCCCGTGGCGATCGCACCACCCAGGTAGCCCGCGAGCGCACCGGTGCCGAGCCCGAAGCCCACGGCGATCGGCGCGAACACCGCCAAGAGTCCCGGAGTCGCCAGCTCCCGCAACGAGTCGCGGGTCACGATGTCGACCACCTTGCCGTACTCGGGCCGCGTCGTGCCCTCCATGATCCCCGGGATCGTGCGGAACTGGCGGCGCACCTCGTACACCACCGCACCCGCGGCGCGCGACACCGCGTTGACCGCGAGACCGGAGAAGAGGAACACCACGGCGGCTCCGACGATCACCCCGACCAGCGTGTTCGGGGAGATGATGCTGTCGGAGAACGATTCGCCCACGTCGCTGAGTGTGGCTCCCGCGTCGACCAGTGCGTCCCGGATCGCGGCGGAGTAGGAGCCGAACAGCGCCGTGGCCGCCAGCACCGCCGTCGAGATCGCGATGCCCTTGGTGATCGCCTTGGTGGTGTTGCCCACCGCGTCGAGCTCCGTGAGGATCTGCACGCCCTCGCCCTCGGTCAGATCACCCGACATCTCCGCGATGCCCTGCGCGTTGTCGGAGACCGGACCGAAGGTGTCCATCGCGACGATGACACCCACCGTGGTGAGCAGACCCGTACCGGCGAGCGCCACGGCGAACAACGCCACCGAACCGCCGAGCAGGTACGCGCCGAACACCGCCCCGCCCACGACGAGCGCGGTGAACACGGCCGACTCGAAACCGACCCCGATACCCGACAGGATCACCGTGGCCGCCCCGGTCTCCGAGGTCTTGCCGACGTCCTTCACCGGCTTGTGCTCGGTGCCCGTGTAGTAGCCCGTGAGCCACAGGATGACGCCCGCGAGCACGATCCCGATGATCACCGACACGGTCGCGATCACGGCCGGGTTGCCCTCGGCGCCGTCGAACGAGCTCGGCAGGAACACGAACGACGCGACGGCCGACAACACCGCCGAGATGACGGCGGAGATGTAGAAGGAACGGTTGATGGTCGTCAGACCGCCCTCACCCGCCCTGGCGCGTGTGATGTAGATGCCGATGACCGCCGTGATGACCCCGATCGCGGGGATGATCAGCGGGAACACGAGCCCGTGCCCCGTGGTGGCGAACGCGGCACTGCCGAGGATCAACGCCGCGACGAGCGTCACCGCGTACGACTCGAACAGGTCCGCCGCCATGCCCGCGCAGTCGCCGACGTTGTCACCGACGTTGTCGGCGATCGTCGCCGCGTTGCGCGGATCGTCCTCGGGGATGTTCTGCTCGACCTTGCCCACCAGGTCGGCACCGACGTCGGCCGCCTTGGTGAAGATGCCACCACCGACCCTCATGAACATCGCGATGAGCGCCGCACCGAAACCGAAGCCCTCCAGCACCTTCGGCGCCTGTCCGGTGTAGACCAGCACGACCACGGAGGCCCCGAACAGGCCGAGCCCGACCGTGAACATGCCGACGACACCACCGGTACGGAAGGCGATCCGCATCGCCTTCTCCCGACCCGCGGGTTCTCTGGCCGCTGCCGCGACCCGCACGTTCGCTCTCGTGGCCAACCACATCCCGAGGTAGCCGATGAAGAACGAGAACGCCGCACCGACGAGGAAGAACACCGACCGCCCGATCCGCTCACCGACGGTCTCGGCGGGCAGAACCAGCAGCAGGAGAAACACGATCACCCCGAAGACGGCGAGCGTGTTCCGTTGTCGGTTGAGATAGGCAGCCGCGCCTTCCTGCACCGCCTTGGCGATCTCCTGCATCTTCTCGGTGCCCTGGCCCGCGGCCAGCACTTCCTTGAGCAGGAGATAACCGATGACCAGTGCTGCGAGGGCGACCGCGGCGACCACGGCGACGATGCCGTAGTCACCTCCGGACAGCTCCAGAGAGCTCTCCGCGAGGAATTGCCGGGACATTCGTTGTCCTCCTGAGACGTCGCCTGTTGCCCGCGCCGGTCCCCGCGGCCGGATGCCGACCCAGTGTGCCGACGCTGACAGTGGGATCTACGCCACTATTTGTGTGGTTCGGCGGAGTCTATTGGTACTGCGGCCCACGCGGGCAACAGTGACCCAGGTCGCATTCGGGTACACTCGGTGTGAATCTGATCACTCGCATGGTGTGTCCACAGTCACGACGCCGACGTGTGCGAAGCTTCGAAGGTGGCGTACCGGGTGACAAGTCGACAAAGCATTACCGAGGCGGTGAGCACCGCCCCGACTCCCCCACGGTCCACGCACCCGTCCCCGAGCACTTCGTCGCTGTCCGGTGAGCGGTTGTGACCGACACGGCTGAGACGCGCGCTCGCCGCCTGCTCCGCAGAGCGACGGCGGGAGTACCGGAGGACGACTATCCGGTCACGCACATCGCCGACCTCCCCGCCCGCCATGCCCGTGCCACCGACTGGCCCGGCTGGGTGCCCGATGCGGTACTCGCCGCCGTCACCGCGACGGGCGTCGACAGGCCATGGGAACACCAGGTCGAGGCGGCATCCACGGCGTGGTCGGGGCACAACGTCGTCGTGGCGACGGGGACGTCGTCCGGGAAGTCGCTGGCCTACCAACTGCCCGTGCTGTCACGACTGGCGACCGACGGAAGGGCGACCGCTCTCTACCTGTCGCCGACGAAGGCGCTCGCCGGCGACCAACTACGTTCGGTGTCCGATATGGACGTCCAGGGTGTCCGGCCCGCGCGCTACGACGGTGACACCCCGCAGAGCGAACGCGGATGGGTGAGGGACCACGCACGCTGGGTCTTCACGAACCCCGACATGCTGCATCGGGGAATCCTGCCCGCACATCCTCGCTGGGCGCGGTTCTTCCGCGGGCTCTCCTACGTGGTCGTCGACGAGTGCCACGGCTACCGAGGGGTGTTCGGTTCCCACGTGGCGCTCCTGCTGCGGCGGCTGCGGCGCATCGCGCGACGTTACGGGGCCGACCCCGTGTTCGTGCTCGCCTCGGCGACCACGGCGGAACCCGCCGAGTTCGCAGGCCGTCTGCTCGGCGCCGACTGCGTCGCCGTGACGGACGACGCCTCACCGCACGGAGCGCGCACGGTGGCGTTGTGGGAGCCCCCGCTGCTGGGCGAACTCGCGGGTGAGAACGACGCCCCCGTGCGCCGCTCCGCGGGTGCGGAGGCCGCCCGCATCCTCGCCGAACTCGTCATCGAGGGCGCGCGGACCCTCGCGTTCGTCCGATCCCGCCGGGGCGCGGAGCTCACCGCTCTCGGAGCCCAGCGCATTCTCGCCGAGGTCGCGCCCGAGCTGGCGGACAAGGTCGCCGCCTACCGCGCGGGCTACCTGCCCGAGGAGCGACGCGCACTGGAGTCGGCGTTGCTCGACGGCGAACTGCTCGGGGTCGCCACCACGAACGCCCTGGAACTCGGAGTGGACATCTCCGGTCTCGACGCCGTGGTCATCGCCGGATACCCGGGGACGCTGGCCTCGTTCTGGCAGCAGTCGGGCCGCGCCGGGCGGGCGGGAGACGACGCCCTCGTGGTGTTCGTGGCGCGCGACGACCCGCTCGACACCTACCTCGCACATCATCCGAAGGCACTGCTCGAACGGCCCGTCGAGGCGGCGGTGCTCGACCCCACCAACCCGTACGTCCTCGCGCCGCACCTCGCCTGCGCGGCTGCGGAGTCGGCGTTGACGGTGAAGGAGCTGGACGACTTCGGCGGTCATGCGGCTCGCTCGGTACTGGACGGGCTGGTCGCGGACTCGCTGCTGCGCCGACGTCCGAGCGGGTGGTACTGGACGTCGCGGGACCGGCCGCATTCCGATGTGGACATCCGTGGTTCCGGTGTGGAGCAGGTGGCGGTGGTGGAGGCCGACACGTCGCGGCTGCTCGGCACCGTCGACGGCGCCGCGGCGTGCGGCACCGTTCATCCCGGGGCCGTGTACCTGCACCGCGGTGAGTCCTATGTGGTCGACGAGCTGGATCTGGAGCGGGGCATCGCCTTCGTCCATGCCGAGGACCCGGAATGGAGTACGTCGGCCAGGGACGTGGTGGACATCGAGATTCTGGACACGGTGGAGAAGCGCACCTACGGCGGTGTCACGGTGAATCTCGGGTACGTGGCGGTGACGTCGCGCGTCGTGGGTTACCTGCGACGGCTGCCGTCCGGTGAGGTGCTCGACCACGTTCCGCTCGATCTCCCAGAGCAGGTTCTGCACACCCGGGCGGTGTGGTACACGATCGCCGAGCCGCTGCTGTGCGGCGCCGACGAGGGGCCGGGGACGCGTACCGGTGTGAAACCGGCACGTGTCCCCGGCGCCCTGCATGCCGCCGAGCACGCGGCGATCGGCCTGCTACCGCTGTTCGCGACGTGCGATCGCTGGGACATCGGCGGTGTGTCGACCGCCGTGCACGCGGACACCGGGGAGGCAACGGTGTTCGTGCACGACGGTCATCCCGGGGGCGCTGGTTTCGCCGACCGGGGGTACGCCGCTTTCGTTCCCTGGCTCACCGCGACGCGGGAGGCCGTGATCTCCTGCGAGTGCCCGGCGGGGTGCCCGTCCTGCGTTCAGTCGCCCAAGTGCGGGAACGGCAACGAACCGCTGGACAAGGCGGGGGCGGTGGCCGTGCTGGACCTGGTCCTGGCCGCGGTGGGGGAAGCAGCGGCCGCACACGACCACTCCGACGCTCACGCGGCCGAGGACTCGACGGGCACGACCTGAGGCACGTCGGTGCGCGGGGCGGACACATCGTTCAGGGCACGCACGAGGACGTCGTGGACGACCGGCGCGGGCGGAAGGTTCCACCCCCAGACGTCGGGCTTCACCCGCCAGTGCACCACGCCGTGGTGGAACGGGGTCGGGGGCAGCGGAATCCAACTGCCCTCGCCGTGCCACTCGACGGTCTCCGCCTCGTCCAGTTCCCGGGGCAGGTGGTCGGCCGACGCGACGAGGAAGAGCCAGCGTCCGTTCGGCATCGCCACGATCGGGGCGGGCCGGCCTGTGCCCCGCAGCAGCATCGCGGCACGCCGCCCGAGATGGTCGTCCACCTCGATGGCGTCGACGAGAGTGCCGGTGGCGACGAGGACGCTGTAGGGACGTCCGGTCCACCAAGCGGCCACCTGCTGGGGGTGGGCGCCGATGCGGCTCTGCCAGTCGCTGTGCGCGGGAGCCGGCCTGGTCCACAGTGTCTCGGTGTACGGTGTGCCGACCGTGGTGTCGGCGTCCGGGTACGTGCCCGGCACCACCGGCCAGCCGCGCCACGCGAGGCCGATGGCCTCGGCCCTCAGTTCGATGCGGAAGGCAGCGCGCCAGCTATTCGGCCATTCAGTGTCCACCATGTCGTACTCGAGCCTCCTCGGGAGTGACCGCCGTTGGTCGTGGTGCTGCATCTCACTCAACGGCAAGTTGCAGGAGACGGGAAGCGTCTACTCGGCCACCGGCGCCGGGCGGACGACGAATGAGCGCACCACCACCATGCGCGGCGAAGCGACACGCCGGGACGAACGGCAGGCCGACGTCCACAACGGGCACCCACACAACACCGAGGCGACCTCGGTATCGATTCACGATCGCTCAACTTCCACGCCGCCATTCGCGGCATGCAGGTTGTCGGACCGCTCGTCGCTCACAATCGACCGTTGCCCGCCGCGCGGGGACCCGACGGGCGGGTCGGTCCGGTACGAGCCACCCCGCACAGACACCGCACGGTCAGCGCCCCGCGTCCGCCGCGGCGATCCCGGCGATTCCTCCGCCTACGTCGCCCGCCCACTGCTCGACCGGGCCGGCTCGCGCGCGGGCACTCACGGTCCCACCCAGCCCAAGCGAGGCGCCCACGTCGACGTGCACGATCACCTCGGCGTCCCATCCCCGAAGGCGGCAGTCGGCCACGCGCGACGC
Source organism: Saccharomonospora azurea NA-128 (assembly GCF_000231055.2). Classification (GTDB taxonomy): domain Bacteria; phylum Actinomycetota; class Actinomycetes; order Mycobacteriales; family Pseudonocardiaceae; genus Saccharomonospora; species Saccharomonospora azurea. The sequence continues at coordinate 2,558,843 of NZ_CM001466.1, forward strand.
CATCGCTCGGGCGAGGTCCCGAGCGTGCGCGCACGCGACGGTCTCCCCGTCGACCGACCGCCCGGCTGCCGCGAGGGCCGCCAGGTCGGCCACACCCGCCGCATGCTGCCGGGTCACCAGGACACCGGCCAACGTCCACACCAACCCGGCGAGGGCGAGCAACGCCGCGATCGCGCAGGCAGCCCACACCGTGGCCATTCCGGCATCCGCGTCGTTCCCCTCGGCCCCACCGGTTTCACCCGTCCCACCGGCGGAGTCACCGCGGAGCATCGGCGTCCCTCACACCCGGTTCGAGTGCTGCCCGCGCTTCCGCCCGGACGACGACACCTGGCAACAGGCCGCCGACGGGTGTGGCGCCGACTCGCACGATCACGGCCTCCTCGTCCCGGCTGACCGTCATCGTGGCGCCGTTCGGCGCCGTCGCCTCGACCAGTTGCTCGGCCACCGCCTCCGAGGTGCCACGGGCGAGCAGCCGGGCTGCCTGGGTGGCGGCGTCCGTGCAACGCAGTTGGTCGACGACCGCCGCCACACCGGCGAGGATCAGGCCGAGCACGGCGACGAGTGCGCAGACCGCGATCGCTGCTTCCACGGTGACGGCGCCGCGGTCGTGGGGACGACCGTCGCCGTGTGGCCTGTCGCGCATCAGAGGTCCACGGAGATCGCCTGCTCCACGACCGAGGACAGGCCGTCCTGCACCGCGTCGCCGGTGAGCACCGCGTACAACACCGCGGCCAGAGCGGCCGCGGCAAGCGTCCCGATGGCGTACTCGGCGGTGGACATGCCGTCATCGGGCGCGGTTCGTGCGAAGAGTCGGGTGAGCATCAGGTGAGTCCTTCCCAGGAGAAGCTTGCTGTTCACGGCAGTACGTGCAGTCGGCTGGCGAGGCCGAGGACGACCGGGATCACCCCCAGACAGAAGAAGGCGGGAAGGAAGCACAGGCCCAACGGTCCGGCGACCAGGACGCTCGTCCGCTGGGCGCGCGCTTCGATCCGGTCCGCTTCGGTACTGCGGAGGCGCTCGGCGAGTGTGGACGTGTGAGCGGCCAACGCGCTGCCGGACGACGCCGTTCGGCACGCGGCGCGAGCGAGATCCGCTGTCGACGGATGCTCCCGAGCGCGTTGCCAGGCCATGTCCGGGCTCGCGCCCAGCGACAGCGCATGAGCAGTCGCCTTCAGCGCCTCTGCTGTGGGGCCGGTGGTCGCATCCGCGACGGCCGACACCGCCGTCGGCACCGGGATACCGGCCGACAAGCACGCACTCAACAGATCGAGCGCCAGCGCCGAGTCGCTCGACGACGACTCCGGAGATCGGGCACTGGAGCCCCCGCGGCGCCGCACGAGGCGCCGAATCCTGGCGCTCGCCGACCGATCAGCTTTCGCCCCGGCACGGACCAGTGCACGCAGTCTGGGGGCGGCCGCAGGTGGTACGACCAGCATCGCGACCGCGGTCAGGGCCACCGCTCCGGCCACGCTCACGGGAGCACCTGCCTCGTCAGACGTGACGTCCATGCCACACCTGCCAACACCAAGCCGGCGCCCACGACGAACGCCATCGACCCGGCCGCCGTCCCGGTCAGCACGTGCACGGGCGCGGCTCCCATGACCTCGCCGAGCGCGACTCCCGCCACGGGAAGCGTCGCCAACACCGCCGCCCCCGCTCGCGCACCGGCCAACCGAGCGTCGAGCCGGCGTGCCGATCGCGCCCTGGTGTCCACGTCACGGTGCAGCGCACCGACGATGTCGGCGACCGGAACACCGTGCCGAGCGGTCAACGACCACGCGGCACCTGCCCGTGCCACCAGACGTTCGATGTGGCCCACCGCCCCATCGGATGGCTCTGCACCCCGCTCCCTGGCTGCGCTGCCAGGCAGTCGTACCGAGGCCGCCAACGCCCGCAGACGCGCCGCGACCCCCGGCGACGCCTCGCCCGCGACGGCCTCCAGTGCCGCCACGGGGTGCGTTCCCACTCGCAGCTCACCGACGACTCCTCGAAACGCCGAGGCGAGTTCGTCCAGTTCCTCCACAGCGGCGCGGGCACGGCGCCGATCACGCCGGAACAGCAGCACCGCCGCCACGAGCAAGCCGCACGCCACCACGACCAGGACTCCGGCGACACCCACCACCACGCCCGCCGACACCGTCAGCGCCGCCACCACACCGCGGGCCCGCCATCGCCGCCCCACTCCACTCGCGGCCGGAACCGGCACGAGTCGCGCGAGCCGCTGCGCTCCGGTCCTCGACGGCCACGACAGCAGGGCGACGGCGACACTCAACAAGGCCGGGATCAGCACGATGCCGCACCCACCCGGCCCGCGCGCGGCGAGTTGCGGCGCGCCACGAGCACGGTGGTCAGTTCGGAGTCGCGCGTCAGCCGCTCGCCCGGACGCCAGACGGTGTCCACCCGCACCGCCTCGCCCTCGCGACGCACCATGCCGATCTCGGCGAGCGTTCTCCGGCCCGACGGCCCTCGCTTCATGTGCAGAACGATCTGCACGGCCGCGGCGAGCTGACTGTGCAGCGCCTCCCGGGAGAGTCCGCCGAGCGCGGCCAGCGCTTCGAGACGGGCGGGGACCTCGGCGGGAGCATTGGCGTGCAAGGTGCCCGCACCACCGTCGTGGCCGGTGTTCAGGGCGGTGAGCAGCTCGACGACCTCACGGCCCCGTACCTCTCCCACGACGAGCCGATCGGGCCTCATCCGCAGCGCCTGGCGGACAAGCTCCCTCAGCGTCACCTCGCCGGCTCCCTCCACGTTGGGTGGCCTCGCCACGAGCCGCACGAACTGTGGATGCTTCGGTTGCAGTTCCCCGACGTCCTCCACGCACACGATGCGTTCCGCGGTGTCGACGGCTCCCAGAAGCGCGGCCAGCAGTGTGCTCTTGCCGGACCCCGTCGCGCCGGTCACCAGAAAGGCCAAGCGGGCGGACACGATGGCCTCCAGCAACGCGAGACCGGCATCGTCGACCGTGCCGAGTCTGCGGAGGGAACGCAGGTCGTGCGTGGCAGGCCGCAACACGCGCAGCGACAGGCACGTTCCCTCGGCCGCCACCGGAGGGAGCACGGCATGCAACCGGATCCGGCCCGCGGGCCCGCTTCCGGGCAGCCATCCATCCACAAAGGGCTGTGCGTCGTCGAGCCTGCGTCCGGCCGCCAACGCCAACCGCTGAGCGAGCCCGCGCACGGCGTCCTCACTCGCGAACCGCACATCGGTGCGTCGTAGTCCGTCCGGGCCGTCGACCCACACCTCGTCGGGAGCCGTGACGAGGATGTCGGTGACCTCCGGCGAGCCGAGAAGCCGCTCCAACGGCCCGACCCCGACGAGCTCGTCGTCAAGCAGTTTCAGCGCGGCGAGCACGTCGAGGTGCCCCGCGACACCGCCCGCCTCCGCCCGCACGGCGTCCGCCACGGCTCTCGCGTCCGTGACGCCCTCCGTACCGGCGAGCCGGGCCTTGACCCTTTCGACCAGATCGGTACTCATCTCTCCCCCTCCGCGATCGTGTTCGGGCAGCTCACCCGGCCACGCGGACAACGATTCCGGCACCACCGCACCCCCCACAACGACCACCGCCCACACCTGTGGACAACCCACGACCTGTGGACAACCCCCACCACGAGCGGTGCCGTCGGCGCACCAGAACCGCGTCAGCCGCGTCGGATTCCCGCCGGTTTTCGCTGCTCGGACCTCGCAGGATCGAGACATGACCGAACCACTGACACAGTCCACACGCGTCGCCCTCATCACCGGAGGTAGCGCGGGAATCGGCGCGGCGACGGCGCTGCGCCTGGCCGCCGACGGTTTCGACATCGCCGTCACGTACCGGCGCGACGACCAGCGGGCTCATGCCGTGGTGAACGCCGTCGAAGCCGCCGGACAGCGAGCACTCGCCATCCGAGCCGACAGCGGTGAGCCCGGCGCGATCGAGGCCGTCGTCGCCCGGACCGCGCACGTACTCGGACGACTCGACGTCCTGGTGAACAACGCGGGAGAGTTCACGGTGGCTCCCGTGGAGGGACTCACCCTCGACGACTTCGACCGCACCATGGCCGTCAACGTCCGGGCTCCGTTCGCGTCGGTGAAGGCGGCGTTGGCATACCTGGGCGACGGCGGTCGCATCGTCCACATCGGAAGCAACATCGCCGAACGCGCGATCTTGCCCGGCTTCTCGGCCTACGCGACGAGCAAAGCTGCCCTCGTCGGCATGGCCAAGGCGCTCGGGCGTGAGCTCGGGCCTCGCGGGATCACGGTGAACGTGGTTCATCCCGGGCCGACCGACACCGACACCAACCCGGCGAGCGGACCGAACGCATCGACGATCGGTTCCTTCACGGCGCTGGGCCGGTACGCGTCCCCGGACGAGGTCGCCGCAGCCGTGTCGTTCCTCGCCGGCGACGGCGGGCGCTACGTGACGGGCACGGCGATCAGCGTGGACGGTGGCTTCTCCGCCTGATCACGGGTGTCACGCGAGGGTGGCGAGGATCGTCCGCGCCGCCCTCGCGAGCCGCTGAGTAGGCCGGAACGCACCTCGGTCGAGAATCCGGCCGACCGCGTTGTCGTGGCCGGTCCACGCCAGCACCGGGACGCCGACGGCGTCCACGATGTCGGCCTCGGCGAGGCCACCCGTGGCATGCCCCCGGACCACGGCCTCGACGCGAGAGGTGTGCTCGCTCAGGCGACGACGCACACACGCGGCCGCGACACAGCCTCGAACGTCGGCGGGCACGACGAGCACCGTGAGATCGGCTCGGTGCAACACCTCGTCGGCCGCGCGGTCCGCGTGCCGAGGCAGGTCGCACACCACCGTCCGGCCCGCCCGCCGTCCCGCGTCGACCACGGCGGCCAGAGCGACGTCGGTGGGTCCCGCACCCACGCGGTCGCACGACAGCACCGACAGCCGTCCCCGACCTCGTCGCCGCGCGGGCAGGGCGGCGTCGAGCTCCGCCATCGACACGCGGCCCGCCGACATCGTGAGGTCGGGCCAGCGCAGCCCGTCGTCGGCCTCCGTGCCCAGCACGAGGTCGACACCACCGCCGAGCGCGTCGCAGTCGACGAGGAGTGCGGCCTCGCCCGACCGCGCGGCGGTCACCGCCACGCTCGCGGCCAGTACCGAGGCTCCGGCGCCACCACGTCCGCCCACCACGGCGAGCACCCTGCCCTCACGCGCGCTCGGCCGTTCGACGACGTCGGCGAGCGCGGTGACCACGAGGTCCTCGTCGGCGGGCAGGAGGGCGACGGAGTCCACTCCCAAGGACACCGCGGCCCTCCACTCCTCCTGAGCCGGAGCGTCGGCGCGCACGAGCAGCACGTTGGCGCGCCGCGGTAGCCCGTGCGAGTCGCTCGTGGCTCCGGTGACGCGGTCGAGCAGGACAAGCGGAGCCTCCGCCCACGACGACCGTGCCGCGGCCAGATCATGGGCGTAGCGAAGCTCGCAGCCCACCGCCGCCGCCAGTCGAGTGACGTGATCGCGCACGACGTCGTCGGCGACGACCACGAGTGGACGGTTGTCGGTCACCCCAGCCCCCAGAGTCCTCAGAGTCCCCAGTGTCGATGCTTGTGCAGACCACCGTCACGGCTGCCGATCCGCCTGACAACCGGCTCGCGGGAACCTGTGGACAACTGCCCGGGGTGTGGACGGACCTGTGGACAACTGGGGAGAAGTGTGGAAGGCGGCCCCCGCCAGGGGGAGGAGCGGGGGCCGCCCGAAGTCCAGTCCCGGGGGGTCGGACTGAACAAAGCCCGGCAGCGCCGGGCGCACCCACTGTAACCCGGTGAACCGCGGGGGCCGGAAAGGCGAACGACGAGTGACACGCCACAGTCCGAGCGAGTCCGGGCGGTGTGGTCTCCGACGCGCCGTCGCGATTCCCCATATCGTGGTGCCGTGCCCGCACCCGACAAGACCACGACCGCCACCTCGGCGGCGTTCTTCGACCTCGACAAGACCATCATCGCCTCGTCCAGCGCGCTGGCGTTCAGCAAGCCGTTCCTGCGGCAAGGGCTGATCAACCGCCGTGCCGCGTTGAAGAGCGCCTACGCACAGCTGATGTTCGCGCTCTCCGGAGCCGACGCCGATCGAACGGAGCGCCTTCGCGCCGAGATCTCCCGCATGTGCACGGGCTGGGACGTGAGTCAGGTCCAGGCCATCGTGAGGGAGACGTTGCACGACGTGGTCGCGCCGCTGGTGTACGCGGAGGCGGCCGAACTCATCGAGCAGCACAAGGCCGAGGGCCGGGACGTCATCGTCCTGTCGGCCACCGGCGAGGAGGTCGTGCGACCGATCGCCGAGATGCTCGGGATCACCCACAGCATGGGCAGTCGGATGGAGATCGTCGACGGGCGCTACTCGGGCAAACTCGACTTCTACTGCTACGGCGAGTACAAGGCCGTGGCGGCGCGCCGGATCGCCAGTGAGCACGGCTACGACCTGGCCGACTGCCACGCCTACAGCGACTCGAGCACCGACATCCCCTTGCTGGAGGTCGTCGGGCACCCCCACGTGGTGAACCCGGACAAGGCGTTGCGGCGCCTCGCGCAGGAGCGCGACTGGCCGATCCACACGTTCGCCAACCCGGTGTCGGTGCGCACCCGCATCCCGACGACGACGGCGGCCGTGGCGGTGGGGCTCGGAGTCAGCGCCGTGGCGGCGGGCGCCACGCTCTTCGGCCTCTCCCGGCGGAAACAGCGCGAGTCGCCTTCACGCAACTGACTCCGGTGGTCGTCCCGCGCGGAGCAGCGCCGCCGTCGCGAACGGCGCTTCTCGCGCAATCCCTTGAAGTGACCGTCATCACTGACTACAAAGGGAAGTACGGAGGTTCTCCCGGCCAGGGAGCAGGCGGAGGAGAAGCCTGGTCCACCCCGGAGGAACGTCCGTACATGGACGTCGGGTACCCACGCGGAGCTCGCCGCGGGAGGCTTGTCGTCGAGGGACTGCGTAACGGGACGCCGGACGCCGAGTCCCCTGAAGTGACGACACGAATGCACGCTTGGTCGCCCGACCGTTCCATGTAGCCACGTGGCGCCCGCTGGTTCCGGTAACCGGCGGGCGCCACTCGTGCGTCGCCGTTTCTCGCTTCCGGCCAGGTCATCCCAGGTCGCTGCCACGGGCGGTCATTGACCGACCACGTTTTGGTGAGTAGCTTTCCGCTTGCTTACTCGTACGGGTGGACTCTTCACATCCGCACGTCGCATCCCGGGAGGCCTCGTGACCCATCGCAGCGCCCGGCCTTGGAAGGCCCGCGCCACAGCCACGCTCGTAGGCTTGCTCGCCGTGACCACCGGTGTGGCATCGGCGCACGAGCCGTCGACAGACGCGGACACCTCCGGCCGCAAGGGACCTCGGAGCTGGTCCGAGCGCACCCTGCAGTCGATGACGCTCGAGCAGAAGGTCGGCCAGCTCTTCGTCGCCGACGTCTGGGGACTGTCGGCCGACGAGGCGCACTCCGGCAACCAGGAGAAGTACGGCGTCGACACTCCGGCCGAGGTGGTGCGGAAGTACCAGGTCGGCGGCGTCATCTACTTCAACCACGCCGGCACCGACAACATCGAGACCCCGCGGCAGGTGGCCGAGCTGTCCAACGGCCTCCAGCGGGCCGCGCTGGAGTCGAAGCCCCGTATCCCGCTGATCGTGTCGGTGGACCAGGAAGGCGGCCGGGTCACCCGCATCGCCGACCACGCCACCGAGTACCCGAGCGCGATGGCGTTCGGCGCCTCCCGCGACATCGAGGGCGCCCGGACGGCTGCCGCCATCAGCGCCACCGAGCTGCGGGCGATGGGTATCAACCAGGACTTCGCGCCGGTCGCCGACGTCAACTCGAACCCGCTGAACCCGGTCATCGGGTCGCGCTCGTTCTCCTCCGACGCCGAGCTGGCCGGGGACTTCGTCGCCGCGCAGGTGGACGGCTACGAGAACTCGGGGCGCGCGGCCCAGCGCGTGTCGGCCGCGGCGAAGCACTTCCCCGGCCACGGCGACGCGAAGGACGACAGCCACGTCGGGCTCCCGGTGATCGACCGCAGCGAGACCGACTGGCGTACCCACGACCTCCCGCCGTTCCGCTCGGCGATCGAGGCGGGCATCGACGTGATCATGACGGCTCACATCTCGGTGCCGAGCCTCGACCCGTCGGGCGACCCGGCGACCCTCTCGAAGCCGATCATGACGGGTCTCCTTCGTGAGGAACTCGGTTACGACGGCGTGGTGGTCACCGACTCGCTCGGCATGGCCGGTGTGCGCCAGATGTACCCCGACGCCGAGATCCCCGTGCGCGCGCTGGAAGCGGGCGTCGACCAGATGCTCATGCCGCCGGACCTCGACGCCGCGATCGACGGGGTGCTGGACGCCGTCCGCAGCGGCAGGCTCACCGAGGAACGGATCGACGAGAGCGTCCTGCGCATCCTCGACATGAAGCAGAGCCGGGGCATCGTGACGCACCCGGTGGTGCCGGTGAGCAAGGTCGACCGCGTCGTGGGCATCGACGAGCACCGCGAGGCCGTGCAGGAGATCACCGATCGCTCGACCACCGTGCTGCGCAACGACGCCGACCTGCTCCCGCTGCCCGCGGACGCGGAGAAGGTCCTCGTGACCGGGTGGAACCGACCGGACTACCCGGGCTATGCGGCGGAGCCCGTGGCCGCCCTGGCCGAGGCGCTCGGCGAACGCACCGACGCCGACGTCACCGCGCTGTCCACCGGCACGGCTCCGAACCCCGGCACCATCGACGACGCCGCATCCGCCGCGACTGAGGCCGACGTGGTGATTGTCCTCACCAACGGCTTGCGGACCAGCGAGGCTCAGCGTGAGCTGGTGACGCGGCTGACCAGCACCGATACCCCGGTGATCGCGGTCGCCGTCCAGGAGCCGTACGACCCGGGCCACGCCGACGTGCCCACGTGGATCACGACCTACGACTGGCGTGCCGTGACCATGACCTCGTTGGCGAAGGTCCTCGTCGGGGAACGCTCCCCCGAGGGCACGCTGCCCGTCGCCGTCCCCCACGGCGACGACCCGACCCGGATCCAGTACCCGTTCGGCCACGGGCTGACATGGTGATCCCGCCCCGACGTCAGGAAGACACACGATGACCGTGAACAGGCGCAGGTTCCTGTCCGCGAGCGCACTCGCGGGCACGTTGGTCGCCACCGCCGCGACCTCGGCGGCCGCCGCTCCCGCCCGCGACGCCGGGCGGGGCGGTCCCCGCGTCACTACGGGAGCCGACCGGCTCCCCGCGGACGGTTGGCGCAGGCTCGCCGGCCGCCGGGTCGGCGTGCTCTCCAACCCCACCGGAGTCCTGGCCGACCAGATCCACGTCGTGGACTCGCTGGTGCAGGCGGGGCTCGACCCCGTCGCCGTGTTCGGTCCCGAACACGGTTTCCGCGGCAGCGCCCAGGCGGGCGGCTCCGAGGGCGACTACCCCGACCCGCGTACCGGCGTGCCCGTGTACGACATCTACGGCGTCGACGTCGACAAGCTCACGGAGCTGCTCCGCAAGGCCGACGTCGAGACACTGGTCTTCGACATCGCCGACGTGGGTGCGCGTTTCTACACCTACATCTGGTCGATGTACCAGGCGATGGTGGCGTCGGCCCGGCTCGGGATCCAGTTCGTGGTGCTCGACCGGCCCAACCCCATCGGCGGCGAGGCCCACGGACCGATGCTCGACCCGGCGTACAGCTCGTTCGTCGGGCTGCGGCCGATCGTGCAGCAGCACGGCATGACGGTGGGTGAGCTGGCCCGGTACTTCGCCGCGGAGCTGCTGCCCGGCGACGGTGTCGAACTCGCCGAGCTCGACGTCGTCCCGATGCGCGGCTGGCGTCGCAAGCAGGTGTTCGAGGACACCGGCCTGCTGTGGACCCCGCCATCGCCGAACATGCCGACACCCGACACGGCGTCCGTGTACCCCGGCACCTGCCTGTTCGAGGGCACGGTGTTCTCGGAGGGCCGGGGCACGACCCGCCCGTTCGAGATCCTCGGCGCACCGGGGGTGGACTGGCGCTGGCACGAGGAGATCGCCTCCCACGGCCTGCCGGGTGCGTCGTTCCGCGAGTGCTACTACGTCCCCACCTTCGGCAAGTTCGCGGGCGAGACCTGTGGCGGTGTCCAGCTCACCGTCACCGATCCGTACCGGTTCGACGCCATCCGCACCGGGGTGGACCTCATCGTGACCGCCAAGCGCCTCTACCCCGATCTCTTCGGGTGGCGCGAGGACGACTTCATCGACAAGCTGACGGGTTCCGACCGGTTCCGTTCGATGGTCGACGCGGGTGCGACCACGGACGACGTGGTGTCGTCGTGGCGGGACGAGCTCGCCGACTTCCGTCGGAAGCGGGAGCCCTACCTGCTCTACCGGTAGTGCGTCCACGACGGTGCCCGGTGCTTTCGTGACAAGGTGAGGGGAGCGACACGATGCGCGCGAAGGCGAGAGTCTCGAGGATCGCGGCTTTGTTCGCGGTCCTGTTGGTGACGGGAGCGACCGCGATGGCCGCAGTGACAGCGACCTCCGGCCGGTTCGACCAGCCGCAGCGGGGCTTCGCTCCCGCCTCCACCGTGTTGCGGAAGGCCGCTCCCGAGAGCGTGGGGCTCGACGCCGGGCCCATCCGGGACGCCGAGAACGTCCTGGATCGCATGACCGAATCGGACTACGTGGACGGGCACCCGCTGTTCGCGGGCGCGGTCGGGCTGCTCGCCCACGAGGGCGCGATCGTCGACACCTATTCCGTGGGCAGCGCCGTGCGCTACGCCGATGGCGAGGGCACCGAACTGCCCGTCGAGGACCAGGTGCCGATGCGCGAGGACACCATCTTCGACATCGCCTCGGTCACGAAGCTGTTCACCTCGATCGCGGTCATGCAGCTGGTCGAGCGCGACAAGGTGGACCTCGACGCACCGGTGGCGGACTACCTGCCCGAGTTCGGCGTCAACGGCAAGCAGGACATCACCGTCGAGCAGCTGCTCACGCACACCTCGGGCCTGGAACCGGGCCTGTTCCTGTGGCGCGACTGGCCCGACGAGCCGTCGCGCATCAAGGCCGTCATGGACGTCGCCCCGCAGAACGAGCCCGGCACGACCTACACGTACTCCGACCTCAACCTGATCACGCTCGGTGTGCTGGCCGAGCGCGTGACCGGTGATCCGCTCGACGAGGTGATCTCCGAGCGGATCACCGAGCCGCTCGGGATGCGCGACACCGAGTTCAACCCGCCGGCGCGCAAGCTCGACCGCATCGCCGCGACGGAGTTCCAGTCGACGCCCGACCGCGGCATGGTGCGGGGCCAGGTGCACGACGAGAACGCCTGGTCGCTGGGCGGGGTCGCCGGTCATGCGGGCCTGTTCTCCACGGCCCGTGATCTGGGTGTGCTCGCCCAGGCGCTGCTGAACGGCGGAACCTACGACGGCGAGCGCATCCTGCGTCCGAGCACGGTGCTGCAGCTGTTCACGAACTACAACACCGAGTTCCCCGACGACTCCCACGGACTCGGTTTCGAGCTGGACCAGATCTGGTACATGGGCGGGTTGACCTCGCCGTCGACGGCCGGGCACACCGGCTACACCGGCACGTCACTGGTGATCGACCGCCAGTCGCGGTCGATCGCCGTGCTGCTGACCAACCGCGTCCACCCCTCGCGGTCGTGGGGGTCGATCAACGAGGCCCGGCAGGCGTGGGCCACCGGCCTCGCCCGCGCGATGGCCGTCAAGCCCCGCCACGGCGCGAAGGCGTGGGCGAGCACCATCGGCAACGAGCAGACCGCCACGCTCACCACCCCGGAGCTCGACACGCACGGTCGCCGGGCCACGGCGTCGTTCGCCACCTTCGTCAGCAGTGAATCGACGGACCCGTTGGTGCTGGAGGCGTCCACCGACGGCGGGCGGACGTGGTCGGCGCTGCGCCTCCGGGTACGGGGGAAGGGCGCACCGCGTAGCGCGGTGACGGCGCTCTCGGGGACCGACCAGCGCGCGTGGTGGCGGGTGCAGGCCTCCCTGCCCGAGGCCGACACCGTCACGCTTCGTTGGCGATTCACCACGGACGGGAACTACACCGCCCGCGGCGTGGTGGTGGACGGCATCGAGGTCACCTCACCACGAGGAATGCTCCTGGACGGTGAACGGCACCCCGGTCGGCTCGACGCACGGGGATTCACCCTGACGGCCCGTTGATAGTTGCCAACTCGTTAACCGTTCCGGGCTAACGCACGCCCCCTGATCAGCGACTTTCCGGGCAACCAGTCACCGCAGCGCGTCGACGTCGTCGAGGTTGCGATCTCTCGGGAAGGTGAGAGTAGCCTTGTCTTATATGCCTGGTGTTAGTAACTTTCCCACGGATAGTGGGTCGGGTTCCCAGCCTGAGACCGACCACGAAGCGAGCCCTCTGGTGCGCATCCGTTCGTTGCTTCCGGGCCTGGCCCGAGCCGAGCAACGCGTCGCCAAGGTCGTGCTCGACGATCCGTCGTCGGTCGCCCGGCGCAGCATCACCGAGGTCGCCCTCGCCGCCAAGACCAGCGAAACCACCGTCACCCGCTTCTGCAAGGCCATCGGCGTCGGCGGCTATCCGCAGCTGCGCATCGCCCTGGCCGCCGACACGGCACGCAGCGAGGCGAGAGCCTCTCGGGACCTCGGCGGCGACATCACCGCCGACGACGACCTGGCCTCGGTGGTGAGCAAGGTCGGGTTCGCCGACGCCCGCGCGGTGGAGGAGACGGCGGAGCAACTCGACATCGGCGAGCTCACGCGCGTCACCGAACTCGTCGCCGCCGCCGGACGCGTGGACGTCTACGGCGTGGGCGCAAGCGCTTTCGTGGCCGCCGACCTGCAGCAGAAGATGCACCGCATCGGCCGGGTGTGCTTCGCGTGGTCGGACACCCACATCATGCTGACCTCCGCGGCCGTGCTGGGCGAGGGCGACGTCGCCGTCGCGATCTCACACTCCGGCGCCACCACCGACACCGTCGAGGCACTGCGCGTGGCCAAGGAACACGGGGCCACGACCGTGGCCATCACCAACTTCCCGCGCTCCCCCATCACGTCGGTCGCCGACCACGTGCTCACCACCGCCGCCCGCGAGACCACCTTCCGCTCCGGCGCCACCGCGAGCCGCATCGCACAGCTGACGGTGATCGACTGCCTGTTCATCGGCGTGGCCCAGCAGCACTTCGACGACGCGATGGCGGCCCTCGACGCCACCCGCGCCGCCGTCGACGGACACCGGCTCGGCATCCGCCCGGACGGAAGGCGGAGGACCGATCGGGGGCAGTGAACCGGGCGAACGCTCCCGCGCGCGAGCGTTCGCCGTCGCAAGAGAAGAATGAGGCTGGAGATGACCCATCCACCGGAGGTCGTTCAGGTCGAGTCGCCCACGGAGCGACGGAACCCGAACACGACCGACATCGACCGGATGTCCACCGCCGACATCCTGGCGGCCATCAACTCCGAGGACCACCACGTCCCCGGCGCGGTACGACAGGTGCTGCCGGAGCTCGGCGCAGCGGTGGACGCGGCCACCGACTCCCTTCGCGCGGGCCACCGTGTGCACTACGTGGGTGCGGGGACGTCGGGCAGGCTCGCCGTGCTCGACGCCGCCGAGCTCGTGCCGACCTACAACGTGCCCGACGACTGGTTCGTCGCTCACCACGCGGGCGGGCAGAAGGCGTTGCGGACAGCCGTGGAGAACGCGGAGGACAAGGCCGAGGACGGTGCCGCGGAGGTCCGCGAAAGCGTGAAGGACGGCGACTTCGTCCTCGGGCTGACGGCGTCGGGCCGCACACCGTACGTGATCGGTGCGCTCCAGGAGGCGAAGCGGCTGGGCGCCACCACGGCCCTCGTCTCGTGCAACCCCGAGGCTCCCGAGTTCGACGGCGTCGACGTGCTGATCACCGTGGACACCGGGCCTGAAGCCATCGCGGGTTCCACGCGCATGAAGGCGGGGACGGCGCAGAAGCTCGTGCTCACCGCGTTCTCGACCGCCACGATGATCAAACTCGGCCGCACGTACTCCAACCTCATGGTCAGCATGCGGGCGACCAACGCGAAGCTGCGGGGACGGACGATCCGCATCCTGCGCGAGGCGACGGGTCTGAGCGAGCAGGAGTGCGGCGACGCCCTGACCCGCGCCGACGGCGACCTGAAGGTCGCGCTCGTGCAGCTGCTCGCCGACGTCGACAGCGCGAGCGCCGCCGTGGCCCTCGACGACGCCGACGGCCACGTCCGTGCCGCACTCGACGCCGTGCGGGCACGCGCCTCCTAGGCGCCTGGGCGTTTCAGGAGCCCAGGACACGACACCGACGCCGCTGCGCAGCCCGCACAGTGTGGTGGGGGCCGCCACGGTGGCGTGCATGAAGTGCGAACACGCGTGCATGAAGTGCGGACACGCGTGCGCAGGCGGCGGACACGGTGTCAGGGGGTGGCGGCGTCGGCGATGCTCTTCGCCTCGCGCGCTCCCGCCTCGAAGGCGTCACAGCAGAACAGCAGCCACTGGCGCACGCCGTCGGGCTCGCCCGACGCGAAGGCCTGCGCCGCCTCCTCGTATCGCCGCTGCCTGCGGAAACACGCCACCTCGGGCACGGTCAACGCCTTCGGATCCAGACCGGTGGCGATCATCGCCAGCCGGGCGGCGGCGCGCGCGAGCACACCGTCCGCCGAACCGAAAGGCCGCAGCGTCAGCATCTCGCCGTGCACCACCGCCGTCACCACCGGGCCGGGCACGGACGTCGACCCGGTGACGAGCTGCCCGAGCAACTCCAGCCGCGACGCCACGCCGTCGGCACCACGAGGCCTGCCGAGGGCCTCGGAATCCTCGACGACGTCGGCTGCGGCGAGAACGTGCAGCCGGGCCAGCACCTGCAACGGTGCCCGCCGCCACGTCGGCAGCAGCGACTCGGTCGCCCCGGCCACGCGCAGCGCCCCCGCCAGTAGGGGGTGGGTCACGCTCCCGTCCTCGGGCAGGTCGGGGTTGGCGCCGTCGAGCGCGGCGGACGCCCGCGCGGCCCGCACCGACGCCTCCGCGGCCGTCGCCGAGCCGCCACGCAGATTGGCGGGAAGCCGGTGCACCGCGAACACGGCGTCCTGGGCGCTCTTTGCGGCGTCGGCGACACCGCCGAGGTCCATCAGCGGTGCGAGGGGATCACTCATGTCGCATGAGCATAGGGAGCGCTCGTGCACCGCTCGTCAGCCGCTCGTCCCCCGGCGCCGGTCGGCCGTCGCGGAGTGGCTGCACGCGTGTGACTTGGGGTACTAACGTCGCTACCGGCGCCGCGGCCGTAGAGCCGTCATTTCGCGATTCAGGAGGCACCATGACAAAGCAGTCACCGGCACTCGACAACCTGCTGACCGAGAGCCGTACCTTTCCTCCGAGCGAGGAGTTCGCGGCGAAGGCCAACGCGACGGAGCAGTTCTACGCCGACGCCGACGCCGACCGGGATGCGTTCTGGGAGAAGCAGGCCGAACGCCTGCACTGGGACACCCGGTGGTCGACGGTGTTGGACTGGGCGGACGCGCCTTTCGCGAAGTGGTTCGTGGGCGGCAAGCTCAACGTCGCGTACAACTGTGTCGACCGGCACGTCGAGGACGGCCACGGTGACCAGGTGGCCATCCACTGGGTGGGCGAGCCGGGTGACACGCGCGACCTGACCTACGGGGAGCTGAAGAGCGAGGTCTGCAAGGCGGCCAACGCACTCGCCTCGCTCGGTATCGGGTCGGGCGACCGGGTCGCCATCCAGCTGCCGATGATCCCCGAGGCAATCGTGTCCATGCTCGCGTGTGCGCGCCTCGGCGCGCTGCACAGCGTGGTCTTCGGCGGCTTCTCGCCCGCCGCCCTGCGCTCGCGCGTCGACGACGCCGACGCGAAGGTCGTGATCACCTCCGACGGGCAGTACCGGCGCGGCAAGGCCGTGCCCATGAAGTCGAACGTCGACGAGGCGCTGGACGGTGCCGAGACGGTGCAGAAGGTCGTGGTCGTGCGCCGCACGGGCGAGGACCTCGACGGTGCCGTGCCGTGGACCGAGGGCCGCGACGTCTGGTGGCACGACCTCGTCGACGCGCAGTCCGAGGAGCACACCCCCGAGGCGTTCGACTCCGAGCACCCGCTGTTCATCCTCTACACGTCGGGCACGACCGGGAAGCCGAAGGGCATCCTGCACACGTCGGGCGGCTATCTCACGCAGGCGGCCTACACCCACCACGTCGTGTTCGACCACAAGCCCGGCGAGGACGTGTACTGGTGCACCGCCGACATCGGCTGGGTCACCGGGCACTCCTACATCGTGTACGGGCCGCTGGCCAACCGCGCGACGCAGGTCGTGTACGAGGGCACGCCCAACACCCCGCACGAAGGCCGGCACTGGGAGATCGTCCAGAACTACAAGGTCTCGATCTACTACACCGCGCCGACCCTGATCCGGACGTTCATGAAGTGGGGCGCCGACATCCCCGCCAAGTACGACCTGTCGTCGCTGCGGGTGCTCGGCTCGGTGGGCGAGCCCATCAACCCCGAGGCCTGGATGTGGTACCGCAAGCACATCGGTGCGGACCGCTGCCCCGTCGTCGACACGTGGTGGCAGACCGAGACCGGCGCGATCATGATCTCGCCGTTGCCGGGCGCCACGCACGCCAAGCCGGGTTCGGCGCAGCGCGCGCTGCCGGGGGTCTCGGCGAAGGTCGTCGACAACAACGGTGTCGAGGTGCCCCCGGGCGGCGGCGGGTATCTCGTGCTCGACAAGCCGTGGCCGGCGATGCTGCGCGGCATCTGGGGTGACGAGGAACGGTATCGCGACACCTACTGGTCGCGGTTCGAGGAGCAGGGCTACTACTTCGCCGGGGACGGCGCGAAGTACGACGCCGACGGTGACATCTGGCTGCTCGGGCGCGTGGACGACGTGATGAACGTGTCGGGCCACCGCATCTCGACCACCGAGGTGGAGTCGGCGCTGGTGTCGCACCCGACGGTGGCGGAGGCGGCGGTGGTCGGCGCCACCGACCCGACGACGGGTCAGGGCATCGTCGCGTTCGTCATCCTGCGCGGCGGGGTCGCGGAGGACGAAGCGGGCGGCGCGGACGCCCTGCAGGCTCTGCGCGACCACGTCGCCAAGGAGATCGGCCCCATCGCCAAGCCGCGGCAGATCATGGTCGTGCCGGAGCTGCCGAAGACGCGGTCGGGCAAGATCATGCGGCGCCTGCTGCGGGACGTCGCCGAGAACCGCGAGATCGGTGACGTCACCACGCTCGCCGACAGTTCGGTGATGGACCTCATCTCGCAGGGCATGGGCTCCCGCTCCGGCGACGAGTGACCGGTGTCCGCTGAAACAGCGGGACAACGCAGGAACAACGAAGGGCGGCCTCCACCCTGCTCGTGGTGGAGGCCGCCCTTTCGTCCGCGTGACGTCGATCAGCCGGTCACGTCGAGGTGGCCCGGCTGCGGCACCGGCACCGGGGCCTTGCCCTCGTCGTCGGGACGCGTGCCGTCGTCACCGTCGTCGTTCGACGGCGGCGTGGTGGGCTCCTCCGGCTTGTTCGGCTCTTCCGGCTTGTTGGGCTCCTCCGGCTTCGGGGCCTCGGGCTTCTCACCGCAGGTGGCGGTGGAGAGGTCCACGGTCTGCGTGCCGTCGAGGAGATCCACCGACAGGGCGCTCACCGTCAGCGTGCCGTCGCCGTTCTCGGTCTGCTTGTTGAGCGTGATGCGGGCGAGGCCCTGCAGCGGCTCGGGGACGAGCTCCGTGTTGGGCTGGAGCTGGTCGATGTCGACCGTCGTGCCCGCGATCTTCAGATTGGCCACGGAGGTGGCGCCGGTCAGGTCGTCGCACTCGGCCGTCACCAGACCGACCTCGATGGTCGGCACACCGGGCAGGCCCAGCTTGACGTCCGTGGTGCTGGCCTTGGCGAAGCCCTTTTCGACCGCCGAGTTGAACACGCCGGCGTGCAGGATGCGGTCCGAGCCCGGGGGCAGGTCGGTGTGCACCAGGTGGTCCTTGCCCTCACCGACCACGTGCGGCACCTTCGTGATGTTGATGAGGCCGTTCGCCGACAGAGCGTAGGCGTTGTCCTCCCCTTCCGCGACAGCGGCGGGAGCGAACGCGATGCCGCCCGCGACCAGCGCGGACAGGACACCGGCACCGAGAGCGGCTGTTCTCTTGTTCGACAAGGCTGTGCCTTTCTTGAGTCGGTTGTGCTTACTGCGGTGATTTCTCGGGTGAAACCCGCTCGCCGGTCAGACGATGTTGACGATCGTGCCGAGCGGGAGCTTGGTGAGTGCGTCCAGAGCCTCCTGTGTGACCCGGATGCACCCGTCACTGTTGGCCTTGCCGACGAAGCTGTCGTCGGGCCAGGTGTGGATGCCGACCGTGCCGGGGCCACCGCCGTAGGTCTCGTGCGAGTCCGAGTGGTAGCTCAGCGGCAGGACGATCGGGCTGTAGTCGTTCACCGTCTCCGCGATGGAGGCGATGATGTAGGCGCGACCGGTCGGCGTCGGCGAGTCGGAGCTTCCGATGCCGACCGTCCATTCGCCGATCTGCTTGCCGTCCTCGAGGATCTCCAGGGAGAACGCGTCGAGGTCGACATTGACCACGAAGTCGTTCTCGGCCGACTCGACGGCGTCGCCCGACGTGTCGATCCACCCGCTCGCGCCGTTGGGCCTCGTGGGCAGAAGGATCTGCGCCCAGTCCCCCTCACGCTGGATGACGGGCACCCACGTCGGCGACGAGATCTGCTGGACGGGCAGTCGCGCGATCGCCTTTCCGTCCACGGCGTCGTGCACGGTGAGCTCGCGGGTCGGGTGCAGCACCTCCCCGTCGGTCGCCGCACGAGGGTCGGGGTCGGTAGGCGCATTCGGGAGCTTGCCGTGCGTGGTGGCCTCGGGAAGGTTGGCCGCCGACTGCTCCTGCTGCTGCTCTCCACCTGCGGCTTCCGCCGTGTTCTCGGCGTCCGAACCACACGCGGCGGTCAGCAGTGTCAGCGTCGCGGCGGCCGCGAAGGCCACCATCCTGCGAGAGGACCGTCTGCGGCCGGCCGGACCTGCCGACCGACCCCGGGAAGTACCGTTGCTTTCCATTTATCGCAGTCCCTGGAGGAATAGATCAACTGGGCGAGTGGTCGTAATTCAAGCAAAGTCGGAAACCCACTCGAAACCCAGGTTCACCGGCCACCCGAAACCGCGGTTCCGTGATCAGAAAAGGGCCGAAATCCTGCCGAAACGGTGCGCGACCGTCCACAATGGCATCACCCCGGGAAGGGCTTCGAGACCCCACCTAGGCACCACGTTCGGTAATTGATCATGGCAGATCGCTACGGAGAGTCGAACTAGTGCACGGAGAACCGCCCTCCGGCCCCCTGCTCACCACTCGACAACTGGACACTTCCGGACGCATTGCTCCGTTCCGCAACCTTTTTTTCGCGCTTTTCATCCTTTCGTGTGCACACCTGTAACGCGACACTCGCCCCGGTGGAACACCGACACTTTTCCAAAAGGTCTCAGATTGGTTACAGGCGCAACCTCGACGCATATTCGCTACCGCTTTTTCCTCGCGCTCGGCGAGCAACCCCTCCGAGTGAGCAGTCGAACGAACGTTCTATCCTGGTCGCCCGCAGGATCCTCTCGTAGGACAACCTCTTCTCGAGGAGACGACACTGACGATGACCGTTGACGCTGCTTCCGCGACCCAGGATCGAGACGACGCCCCGGTGAGCCACGAGAGCGAGCAGGGGAACGCTGGAACCTCGGGACCCTCTTCGGAAGAGCGAGAGCAGCAGGCACAGCCCGAACCGGCCCAGCCGGAGCCCGCCAAGCGCGCGAAGCCCAAGAGCAGTGCGCGCAAGACGAGGACGGTCGTCCTCACCCTCACCGTCACCGGCACGGCCGACGGCGAGTGGCAGGCCGAGCTCAAGCACGGCAGCAAGTGGGTCGCGAAGGGTCTGGACATCCCCGCCTCGGCGGTGTCCCGAGCGGCCAAGGAGCTCCACGAGGAGCTCTCCGCGCCGATCGACGAAGTGATCAACGAAGCCCGCGAGCAGCAGCAGGCCAAGGTGGCCCAGCTCGAGGCCGAGTTGCAGCAGGCCAAGCAAGCCCTGGCCGAGCTGGAGAGCTGACGGCGCCGGAGTCCGGTCCGTAGGACGAGTCGAGGGCGTGGGCGGCGTGCCGAACCAGCACGTCGCCCACGCCCTCGCGTCACGTTGCCGGGGCGACGGGCCTGCGTTGTGATGGAGCGGTGTCCGAGACCTCGAAGCGCGCCCACGCCGACGAGCCGCACTCGGGCGATGTGGGCGGCAAGCTCAACTGGCTGCGGGCGGGAGTGCTGGGAGCCAACGACGGCATCGTCTCCACCGCGGGACTGGTCGTCGGTGTCGCCGGTGCCACGACCAGCCACCAGGCCATCCTGTTCGCCGGACTCGCCGGCGTGGTGGCCGGTGCACTCTCGATGGCCGGGGGCGAGTACGTCTCGGTGTCGACGCAACGGGACACCGAACGCGCGCTGCTGGAGCTGGAGCAGCACGAGCTGCGCACGATGCCCGAGGAAGAGGAACGGGAACTGGCCCTGCTGTACGAGCAGAAGGGTCTGTCCCCCCGGCTGGCCGCCGACGTGGCTCGGGAGCTCACCGAGACCGACCCGCTGCGGGCCCACGCCGACGCCGAACTCGGCATCGACCCCGACAGCCTCACCCGCCCGTGGCAGGCCGCTTGGGCGTCCTTCATCGCGTTCACGGCGGGCGCGCTGCTGCCACTGCTCGCCATCCTCCTGTTCCCGCCGCCGGCCCGGGTTCCCGCCACGGCCGCCGCGGTCGTCGTCGCACTGGCCCTCACCGGTTGGCTGAGCGCTCACCTCGGCCAGGCCTCTCCCGGCCGCGCCGCCGCCCGCAACGTCGGGGTCGGCGCGCTCACGATGCTCGTGACGTACGCCGTGGGCTTCGTGTCCAGCACCGTGCTCGGGTAGGCCCTCGCGGCGCGCCCGGCGCGCCCCGAGATTGATCACGTGGCACGATGAGGCGCGTGAGCAGCCCCAAGAACCTTCCGGGGGACGGCGCGGGTGGCGGCCCTGCGGTGCCCTACCTCCCGCTGTCCTCCGACGACGCAACAGCACAGGACGCGTCCATCGGCTCGTTGGTGAAGGACGCGGCCCAGCACGTGTCCACGCTGGTCAGAGCCGAGGTCGAGCTGATCAAGTCCGAGGCCGTCGGCGAGGCGAAGAAGGCCTTCAAGGGCAGCCTGTTCTTCATCGTGGCCGGCGTCGTCGCCCTGTACAGCTCGTTCTTCTTCTTTTTCTTCCTCGGCGAACTGCTCTCGGAGTGGCTGCCGCGGTGGGCGTCGTTCGGCATCGTGTTCCTGCTGATGCTGGTGACGGCCGGTCTCGCGGCGTTCGCCGGTTACCGGAAGTGGAAGCGGGTGCGCAAGCCGCAGCGTTCGATCGACAGCCTGAAGGACACCGCGGACGTGCTGCGGCACCGACGTGTGCCCACCACTGAGGACACCGTCGGCTCCACCCCGGCTCGCTGACCTCGCTGGTCCACACCGTGTCCGCTCCCGATCCCTCGACAGTGCGCCACGCGGGGCCCTGGACGCATCGTGACGTGTCCGCCAACGGCATCCGGCTGCACGTCGCGGAACTCGGCGCCGGACCCGCCGTGCTCCTGTTGCACGGCTTCGGTGAGTTCTGGTGGGCCTGGCATCACCAGCTGCGGGCTCTCGCGGACGCGGGCTACCGGGTCGTCGCGGTGGACCTGCGTGGTTACGGGGACTCCGACAAACCGCCCCGCGGCTACGACGGCTGGACGCTGGCCGGCGACGTCGCGGGGCTCGTTCGCGCGCTCGGCGAACGTCGTGCACACCTCGTCGGGCACGCCTGGGGCGGCCTGCTCGCGTGGTCGGTCGCGGCGCTGCACCCTCGCGTGGTCGCGTCGGTCAGCGTGGTCGGCGGGGCGCATCCCCTCGCGCTGCGGTCGGCGGTCCGGCGGACGTGGTGGCGGCGGCGCGGCCAGGCCGGAGCCATGAACCATCTACTGCGTTTCCAGGTGCCGATGGTGCCCGAACGCAGACTCGTGGCGGACGACTCCGCCGAGATCGAACGGCTGCTGCGCTCGTGGTCCGGCGGCGCGTGGCCGGCGCAGCCGGAGTTCGCCGAGGTGGCCCGCCGGTTCCGGCACGCCATGCAGGTGCCCGGCGTCGCCCACAGCGCGCTGGAGTACTACCGGTGGGCGTTCCGGTCGCAGTTCCGCGGCGATGGACGTCGCTTCGCCGAAGCGGTCGCCGACCGCGTGAGCATGCCGGTGCTGCAACTTCACGGCGACGCCGACCCGTGTGTGCTGCCGGAAACGGCGCGGGACTCGGCCCCGTGGCGGGGTCCGGGCTCCCGGGTGGAGTGGTTGCGGGGTGTCGGCCACTTCCCGCACCTGGAGGCGCCGGAACAGACGACGAAGCTGCTCACCGACTTCCTCCAGAACGCCTGATCAGCCTGTGCACGGCCCCGTCGACGCTCCGGACGTGTAGGCGCGGGCGCGCTGGATCTCGTCCCGGACCTCGTCGGCAGTGAGGACGAATCCCGTGTCCGGATCCTCCACGGAGGCGCCGAACACGACCCCGACGACCTGCCCGTTCGGGTCGATCAACGGCCCGCCCGAGTTGCCGCTGCGCACCTCACCACGAACGGTGTAGACGTCCCGCTGGACGGTGGCCGAGTCGTAGATGTTCGGTCCACGCAGGGTGATCCGCTCACGGATGCGTGTCGGCGTCGCCGTGTACGGACCATCCAACGGGTAGCCGAGGGCGATCGTGTCGTCCCCCGCGTCGGCGGGCTCGTCCGCGAGGGCGAGCGGGGCGGCGGACAGCCCGGGGACGGCGAGCACCGCGAGGTCCGTACCGGGGTCGTAGTGCACGACCTCGGCGACCAGCGGCCCCTGCGCCGTCTCCACCGAGACCGCGTTGGTGCCCGCGACGACGTGCGCGTTGGTCATCACCCGTTCGTCGTCGACGACGAATCCGGTGCCTTCGAGCGAGCGCGAACAGCTCTGCGCGGTGCCGCGCACCTTCAACACGCTGCTGCGCACCCCCTGGACCACGGCGCTGTTCTGCAGCTCGGGGTCCGGCGGCTCGATCTCCCGCACGGGGGCTTCCTGGAACGGCGCCAGGATCGACGGGAAACCCGATTCGTCGAGCAGCTGACGCAGCTCGCCGGGCAGGCCCCGCGCCGCCTCGGGCATCACCTCGTTGACGCCGCCGAGCACCGACGACTCGTTGATCGCCTTGGTGAGCCCGGGCAGGGCGGCGACACTCGTCAACGGCAGCGCGATGAGCCAGGCCACCACGAACACCACGGCGCCCTGGACGATCGCGCCCAGTGCGTTGTCGACCCCCGCCAGTTTGGGAGAGGAGATCCGGCGTTTGAGCTTGTGGCCGACGTAGACGCCGACGGTCTCCCCGAGCGCGACGAGGAACACGACCGTTCCGACGGCGATGGCCACCCTGGCGGCGGGGTTGTCGAACACCTCGACGACGTAGGGCGCGAGCCGGATGCCGAGCACCGCGCCGACGATGACGCCGGCGAAAGCGGGGAGGGCGACGAGCGAACCCTGACGTGCACCGGAGATCGCCGCGAGCAGAGCCAGCACGATCACCAGCACGTCGACCCAGTTCACCGTCACTCCTTCGCCCGACCCGGCGGGGCCACCGCACGTCCTTCGTGTTCGGCCAACGCTACGTCAAGGTCGCGCACGTTGTGACGGTCCCACTCCGTGGCCCAGCCACCCAGATCGAGGAGTACCGAGAGCAGACCGCCCGTGAAACCCCAGACGAAGAGACCCCGCACCGAGAACGCCGGGCCCCGCCAGCCTCGCTTCTCGACCTGGAACCGGTTCGCGGGATCGGCGAGCTCCGCGAGCGGCACCCGGGCCACCGCGGCCGTCTCCGCCGGGTCGACGGGCCGCACGGGCGAGGGCCGGTGCCAGTGCGCGAGGACAGGGGTGACCACGAACCGCGACACGGGCACGTAGAGCTCGGGGAACACCGCGAGCGGCCGGACACCGGCGGGCGCGACCCCGGTCTCCTCCTCCGCCTCCCGCAGGGCCGTGGTGACCGCGTCCTCGCCGTCGTCGGCGCCGCCTCCCGGGAACGCCACCTGACCGGCGTGCGAGCCGAGGGTGTCGGCCCTGCGCAGCAACAACACGTCCGGCCCGGCCTCGGCCGTCTCACCGAACAACATCAGTACGGACGCGGGCCGCGCCGCCGCGGAAGGCGGGCCCGTGACCCGGGTGAACGTGGCCGGGTCGGCCGCCTCGCTGGCCTTGACCAGCGGTTGCAGGAACTCCGGTGTCTCGTGGGGCGGCACCAGTGGTCCGGTCATCGTGCGCCTTCCGCAGAGTCGACGGCGTCGACGATCTCCTCCACCGACGTGAACAGCCGGGGGTTCGTCACCAGGCGGGCCTCTCCGCCCTCGACCACGTAGGAGGCGGGCAACCCGGTGGGCACGCGCAGCGCTTCCCGGACCGGGCCCCTGGCTCCCTCGCCGTCGTGGAGCGCGGGAAGCCGCACCCCGAGTTCGGTCAGCAACCCGAGTCCGTCCTCCGGCGAGCTCTGCACCTGCACCGTCACGACGCGGGCGGCGTCCGGGCGCTGGGCGTACTCGGCGAGCAGCGGAAGCTCCTCCCGGCAGGGTTCACACCAGGTGGCCCAGACGTTGACCAGCGTCGGCCCCTCCCCCAGCGCGTCGGCCAGCGCGACCCGTGATCCGTCGCCGAGGCACAGGGTCTCCACCTCCGCCCACGCCCCGGAAGCAGCGCGGGAATCCTCGGCGTCCGCGCCGCCTTCGGGGACGCACGCCGCGAGCGCGGCCCGCTCCCGGGCCGGTCCGAGGTCGGTACCGGGCTCCGTGGGCTGGTTCTGCGCCCGGGGCAGCAGAGCGACGATCAGCGCGAGGGCGAGGGCGCCCACCGCCAAAGCCCACTTCGTCGCGGTCGTCAAGAGCCGGCCACCAGCTCGAGGATGTGGTCGCGCTCGGCTCCCTTCACGAGCTTCGCCGCGACGTCGAACTCGGTCGGCCCGGCCCCGTAGGACGGACAGTCCTTGGCCAGCGGGCACGCACCACAGGCGGGCTTGCGCGCATGACAGACGCGACGCCCGTGGAAGATCACGCGGTGCGACAGCATGGTCCACTCCTTGCGGGGGAACAGGGAGCCGACCTCGTGTTCGACCTTCACCGGGTCCTCGCTGTCGGTCCAGCCCCACCGCCGCACCAGGCGGCCGAAGTGGGTGTCGACGGTGATTCCCGGCACATCGAAGGCCTCACCGAGCACCACGTTGGCCGTCTTGCGCCCCACACCCGGCAGCTTCACCAGCTCGTCGAGCGTGCCCGGCACCTCGCCATCGTGCCGATCCACGAGGGCCGCCCCGAGCCCCATCAGCGACGTCGCCTTGTTGCGGAAGAACCCGGTGGGCCTGATCAGTTCCTCCAGCTCGGCGCGGTCGGCACCCGCGTAGTCGGCCGCCGTCGGATAACGCGCGAACAACGCGGGCGTGACGGCGTTCACGCGCTCGTCCGTGCACTGCGCGGACAGGATGACCGCCACCAGCAGCTCCAGCGGCGTCGAGAAGTCGAGCTCACAGTGAGCGTTTGGGTACACCACATCGAGGCAACGCTTCATACGCCGTGCACGTCTCACCAACGACAACCGGCTCTGCTCAGCGACTGCGCGCCCCCTGCGGGGGGCGTGACCGACGGTTGACGACACCCCGCTAGCCTACGTGCGCCGTCGGGTCAGGAAGCCACCTCCTTCGCTGACGTCGGGTCACCAGCGGTGACCTGGCGACCGAGCCCGGATAAATTAGGGATCAGGAGTGATATGACCGTCTGGTTCGTGATCGCGGTGCCGGTCGTGGTGATGCTCTTCGCGCTCGGGATGGAACGGGTCGAGCACCGACTGCGTCACGTGTCCGTGCGCGGGGAGGACGTCGAGGAGTTCCTGGAGCAGGCCCGGCCCGACGAGGTCAGGGCGCTCTACGGCCACGGGATCGGCCGCGCGCTGGAACTTTTCCGGCTGCGTAGGCTTGCTGGTAAGGCAGCCAAGGGGAAGCAGCGTAGCCTCCGGAGTTAGGCTGTTCGGTCGGACGAGATACTCCGCCAAGCCGTTCAACAGCGAGTATTCGGGCGAACGCGGTCAGTTCACATTCCCTGTACTCGCGGGTAGCCAAATGCCTTTCGACGGCCCGAGCGCGGAGCGATCTCGGGGGCACGCCCTACACTGCATGTAGTGATCGGCGGCACCGTTTCCGCGCGCGGAGGCGGTAGCCGCTACCCAAAGGAGGCACGAGGTGGACGAGACCCTGGCCCGCGCGGGCATCTTCCAGGGTGTGGAACCGGCTGCGGCCGAGGCGCTCGCGCAGACTCTGGAGACAGTGGAATTTCCCCGTGGCCACGTGATCTTCAACGAGGGTGAGCCGGGGGACAAGCTCTACATCATCAAGTCGGGCAAGGTGAAGATCGGCCGCAAGTCGGCCGACGGTCGCGAGAACCTGTTCCAGATCATGGGCCCGTCGGACATGTTCGGCGAGCTGTCGATCTTCGACCCGGGCCCTCGCACGTCGACCGCGACGACGGTCACCGAGGTGAGCGCGGTCACGATGGACCGGCCGGCGCTGCGGCAGTGGATCTCCACGAGGCCGGAGATCGCCGAGCAGCTGCTCCGGGTCGTGGCCCGCAGGCTTCGCCGCACCAACAACATGGTCGCGGAACTGATCTTCACCGACGTCCCAGGACGTGTCGCCAGGGCGCTGCTGCAGCTCGCCCAGCGGTTCGGCAGCCAGGAAGCCGGGCTGCTGCGCGTCACGCACGACCTCACCCAGGAGGAGATCGCCCAGTACGTGGGTGCGTCGCGCGAGACCGTCAACAAGGCGCTCGCCGACTTCGCTCACCGCGGCTGGCTTCGCCTGGAAGGCAAGAGCGTGCTCATCCTCGACCCGGAGCGGCTGGCCCGAAGGGCTCGCTGACCTGCGCGGCACGACCGCGCGACTCCCGGACGACGAGTCCTCGGAAGCTGAAGACGGAACAAGGGGCCGGGCGCCACCCCCGACGTGGCACTGATCCGGCCCCTTGTCCGTTATGCGCGGGCCATCCCCCGACAGACCGCGCTCCCCGCCCTCCGGTTGTAGGCCCCGACCCGAAACCCGGAGGGAGTCTGTAGTTGTCGACGTCCGCCGCATTCCCCGACGGACGTCCATCGACGTGAAACCTTGAGGCTGCTGCTGTCTTCGATGGTGCAGCGACGGAGCCTTCCCCGATAGGGTCCCATGGCCCCACCCCGTGGGTTCAAGTTCTTTCACCCTCAAAGACGCCTGGGGTGGCGATTTGATGCCGGAGTGACCGGCACCGTTATCGATCCGATATCTACTTACCCCGACAGGGTGCGTCTTACACCCCTTTCGCGTCGATTCTCTCAAGATTTTCGAGCCCCGGAGTGGTACCCCCGTACCATCCTAGCCATACTGGTACGTGTGTCCCACTCTGCTGAGTCCGGTCGCACGACCCTCGCCGACTACCGGGTCGCCCTGACCACGCGGGCCGCCCGTCGCCCCCTCGTCGCCTCGTTGCTGGCTCGGCTCCCGATCGCGATGATCGGCATTTCCGAGCTGCTCTACGTGCAGCACGAGACCGGCACCTACGCGGTGGCCGGGCTGGTGTCGGCCAGCACCCTGCTGGGCGTCGCCGTGGGTTCGGTGGTGCAGGGCAGGCTCATCGACCGACTCGGCCCGACCCGGCCGCTCGTCGTCGTGTCGCTGCTGTTCGCCGTGTCGGTCGCCGCGCTCGTGACCGCCATCGAGAGTCAGGCCGCCACCGCCGTGCTCGTGGCGCTCGCGTTCGCCATCGGGCTGTTCGAACCCGCGTGCGGTTCGGCGTCCCGCGCCCTGTGGGGCAGGCTGCTCTCACCCGGCCCCGCGCTCACCGCCGCGTACTCGTACGAGGCCATCAGCATGGAGGTCTTCTTCATCCTCGGGCCGGGCCTCGCCGGAGCACTCGTGGCGGCACCCTGGCCCGGCACCGGAATGGTGCTCGGCTCGGCGTGCATGGTGGTCGGCGCCGTGATGTTCGCGCTCAGCCCCTCGGTGCGCGCGTGGCCCCCGAGCCCTCGACGCGGCGCCCCGCTGCTGGGCGCGTTCGCCAGCCCCGGCATGCGCACGCTCGCCCTGGCCGCCCTCGGCTTCGGCCTCGTCATCGGTTTCGTCGAGGTCGCCGTTCCGGCCGCCGCCACCGCCGCGGGCAACACCGCCCTGGGCGGCGTCCTGTTGTCGGTGTGGTCGGTGAGCTCCGTGGCGTTCGGTGTCCTGTTCAGCCTGCGCCCGTGGCCGAGGCCGCTCGGTCTGCGGCTGCCCGTGCTGCTGGCCCTGTTCGCGGCGAGTGTCGCCCTGCTGGCGTGGCCCTCGACGCTGTGGGGGCTGGGCGTGGCGATGCTCGCCGCGGGCGCCCTCATCACGCCGCAGTCGACGACCCACTCGATGACCATCGAGCTCGTGGCGCCGAAGAACACGGCCGCCGAGGCGTTCGGCTGGGTACTCACGTCCATCACCCTCGGCCTGGCGATCGGGCAGTCGGCCAGTGGTTACCTCGTGGAGCGCAGCGGCCCGCCGCTCGCGTTCCTCGTGGCCGCGGGGTGTGCGGCGGCCGTCGCCGGACTCGTCTGGCTACGTCGCGCGACGGTGCGTCCGGTCGCCCCGGAGACCGAGCAACCCGACACCGCATTCGCGTGAACCGTCGTCAGCCGTGCGTGCGCAGATACTCCAGCTGCGCACGCACACTCTCCTCCGCCGGTGCCCACAACGCGGGGTCGACATCGGCGTACACGAGCTCCACCACCTGCCGCGGGGTGGCGTCCTCGCCCAGCCGCCGCAGGGCCTGACGCACCTGGTCGAGCCGCTGTTCGCGGTGGCGCAGGTACTCGCCTGCGGTGTGCGCGAGATCGGCCAGCTCGGGACCGTGCCCCGGCAGACCCAGCGCGCCCTCGGGCAGAGCCCGCAGCGTGCGCAACGACTCGAGGTACGCGCCGAGGTCGGTGAGCACGGTGGTGCCTCGGCCGAGCACCGTGTCACCGGTCAGCACGTGTGTCCGCTCGCCGTGGTCGAGGCGGAGCACCACGGAGTCGTCCGTGTGCCCCGGGGTGTGCAGGACCTCCAGCGCCAGCCCCGCCGCCCGCAGCACCTCGCCGTGCCCGATCGGACCGGCCCCGCGGCACAGCTGCGGATCGAACGCCCGCACCGGCGCGCCGAGTCGCTCCGCGACCACGTCGGCGGCCTCGGTGTGGTCGGGATGCCAGTGGGTCAGCAGCACGAGCTCGACGTCCGGCAGGCTCGCCAGGGTGTCCACGTGGTCGTCGAGCGCGTGTCCCGGATCGACCACCACCCGGCCGGACGCGCCGGGCGCCTGGAGGATCCACGTGTTGGTGCCGTCGAGCGTCATCGTCGACGGGTTGTTCTGCAGCAGCACCGTCGCCAGGGGCGAGACCTGGCGGAGCACGCCGTACGCGGGATGGCCGGTCACAGTTCCACCACCACACGCTCGCCGTCCCGCACCAACCTCGGCATGATGCGCCGGATCGAGCGCTCGCAGGCGAGGACCTCGGTCGTGGAGCCGAACCGACCGATCTCGTCGAGCGTGTGCCACGTCGGCGGCATGAGCGCCGCGCGGCCTGCTTCCGCATCGGCGATGGCGTCGGCAGGCCGCTGCCAACACGTCGACTCGGCCTCCGACGTCGCGCCGTCGGCGACCTGGCCCTGCGGCAGTGCCGCGACGAAGAAGCGCGCGTCGTACCGGCGCGGCTCCTCCTCGGGCGTGACCCAGTTCGCCCACGGCCGCAACAGGTCCGCGCGCACCACGAGACCCGCGTCGGCGAGGAACTCCGCCAGCGACAGCGTTCCCGACGTCAGCGCGGCGCGGGCGTCGGCATAGACACTCGTGTCGGCGACGACGTCGGACGGCGTGCCCGCGAGCAGCACGCCGGACTCCTCGAAGGCCTCCCGCACGACGGCACACACCAACGCCCTCGCCAACGGCTCCGGACACGAGAACCAGCGGGCCCACTGCGCGGGCGCGGGGCCCACCCAGCCCACGGACGCGTCGGCGTCCCGCTCGTCCACGCCACCGCCGGGGAACACGGTCATGCCCGACGCGAACGCCATGGTCTTGACTCGCCGTTGCAGGAACACCTCGACACCGGAGCCGTCGGCGGCATCACGCACCAGGACGACCGTCGCCGAGTCCTTCGCGGGCACCGGATCCGACGGCGTCTTCTTCGACATCGGCGGCACGACACTCGCGGGGACCGAGAAGCGATCCGCGTCCGCCCCGCCCAGGTTCGGGAAGTGAGTCACGGCCGCACGATACCGCCGATCAACCGGCGAAGGTCCCGCTCAGGGTCGTTCGGCTCCGTTGTTGCTCCGAGCCGCCTCGGCCCGTTCCCGCTCGGCGAGCTCGGCGTGCAGCTCCCGCAGCAGCTGCCGGTCGCGGTCGGACAGCTGCGGGTCGTCGAGGTTCAGCTCGGGAAGGTCGACCATGCTCGACGCGAGACCCGCGATCTCCCGACCACGCTCGGAGTCCTCGGCGATCGCGGCACGCAGCTGCGCGACCTCCTCGGCGCTCATCTCGGTGGTCTCGGCCACGCGGTTCTCCAGCTCGGCCAGCTCGTCGGCGGAGAACGACGGCTTCTGGCGCTCCGGTGTCGCCGGTGGCGTCGGTGGCGTCGGTGGCGTCGGTGGCGTCGGCGCCTCCTCGACCTGCTCCGCCGTCTCCGGCCGCGCGGCCGGCTCGGACGCGGGCTCGGACGCGGCCGCCGGGACGACCTCGGGCACGTCCGCGGCGACGGGGGCCACCGGCTCGGCGGCCTCGACCACGGGCGCCTCGTCCGGCGTGACCGCCACGCGCTCCGGTTCGACCTCCACGACCGAACGCGAACCGCCCGCCCGTGCCTGCGGGATCTCGACCGGACCGGGCTCAGGCTCGATCCAGGCGTGCTGCCCGGACTGCGGCTCGGGCGTGTGGGGCTGTTCCGGCGCCGCCACGGCGGCGTGGGCGGCGGGCCGCGGTTCCTCGGCCCGGGCACGAGCCGTTCCCGCGGTGGTCTTGCGCGGCGAGCGCGACCGGGACTTCGAGCCGCTCCCCTCACTGGTGGCCTGGCTGGAGGCCAGCCACACCGGCGTCGCCGTGGCGAGTGCCGCCTCGTGGTACTCGGTGCGTTCGGCGCTCGGACCCGTGACCTCCACGACGGCGCGGATGCCACTGCGCCGCAGTGCGTCCGCGACCCGGAACGCGACGGCGGGCGGATGCGCCTCGGGACCGATCTCGATCAACACCACCCGCTGGGGCAGCGGACCGGGAACACTGCCCGCCGGCGTGTTCCGCCACACGGCGTGCACCGACCGCACGTCCGGCAGCACCTGCAGCGTGCGGTCGAGGGCCTCCGCGATACCGGCGTCGGGATCGTTGTCCCGGCTGAACCGGTGGGTGTAGCCCGGCACCGAATCGCCGACGGTGAGCTGGTCGGCCAACGCCGCGTCCGACCGGCTCATCTCCAGTACGAGAGCGAGCTCCCGCTGCTCACCCGGCCGCACCATGATCCGGCCCGCGATCAGCGCGCCGACGGCGAGCTCCGCGGCGTCGTCCAGATGCGAACGGGCGACCAGCTCACGTGCCTCGGACAACGCGCTGTCGTCGAGCCGCCCGGCCAACGCCAGCAGGACGTTGTGCAGACGCAGCGGAACGGCGAAGCCGTCCTTGGGCAGACCTTCGTCCACCATCCCCCAACTCCCTCCAGCCCGCTGCGACGCGAGCGCTATGCGGGTACAAGCCTGTGGTGACCGGCGTCCACAGCGCCGACGCACACGAACCGGGAGTTCGCGAGCGCCGCCTCGTGGTAGGCGGGCAACTCGACCTGCGTCGGCAGAACCTCGACGCTGGGCGCCTCGTCACCCAGCACGCGGAGGACGCGCTGGAGTTCGCCGGTGAGGCGAGGCAGACCGGCCACGGCGGTGACCAGCAGGACTCGCTTGGCCTCGTCCTCGGCGGACCCCCCGTCGTGTCGCCAGCTCTCCCGGACCTCGCCCACATCAGGACGTCCCCGCAACGTTGCGTGCACCACCACGGACACCGAATCGACGGTGTTCACCCAATCGGGTGCTCCCGTGGTGAATGTGTACCGGTTCTCGGACGAGGCGTCCACCCCCAGTGTCGAACTGACCTCGTGCCAGTCCGCACCGTGCGGAATGAGACCGGCGACCAACAGGCGATACTCCGATTGGTCCAAATCAATCCTGTGCTTCAGCAAAGTCTTGGGCAGCGTCCTGGCCAGCGTGCCCATCGCGCCTTCGCCGAGCCAGTCGCGGAACCGCCAGAGCAACCGGTCGGGCAGCCTGCCCGCCAGCCGCAGGAGCAGTTCGTGACAGGAGTTCTCGATGTCCGGATCCATCACGCGACCTCCACGATGAGCTCGACCTCGACCGGCGCACCCAACGGCAACTCGGCGACGCCGACCGCCGCCCTGGCGTGCGCGCCCGCCTCGCCGAACACCTCGCCCAGCAGCTCCGACGCGCCGTTGATCACGGCGGGCTGACCGCCG
Source organism: Saccharomonospora azurea NA-128 (assembly GCF_000231055.2). Taxonomy (GTDB): domain Bacteria; phylum Actinomycetota; class Actinomycetes; order Mycobacteriales; family Pseudonocardiaceae; genus Saccharomonospora; species Saccharomonospora azurea. Next base: position 2,591,385 of record NZ_CM001466.1, read on the forward strand.
AAGCCCTCGCTCGACGCGACGTAGCCCACGACCTTCACCACGCGCACCACCGAGTCGATGCCCACGAGAGCGTGGACGGCGGCGAGGCCGTTCAACGCGGCCGTGCGCGCGTACTGCTTCGCCTCCTCCGGGCTGACCTCGGCCCCGACCTTGCCGGTGGCCGCGAGCTCACCACCCACGAACGGGAGCTGCCCCGACGTGTAAACGTGCGAGCCCGTCCGCACTGCGGGGACGTAGGCCGCGACCGGAGCCGCGACGTCGGGCAGTTCGATACCGAGCTCCGCGAGCCTCGCGCTCCACTGCATGCGTTCGACCCCTCAGTCCTTCGGCCGCTTGAGGTAGGCGACGTGCTGTTCACCGCTCGGGTTCGGCAACACCGTGACCAGCTCCCAGCCGTCCTCGCCCCACTGATCGAGGATCTGCTTGGTGGCGTGGATCAACAGGGGCACCGTGGCGTACTCCCACTTCGTGGTACTCATGGTCGAACACCCTAGCCACTACGGTCTGATCCCGTGGAAGCATGGCGCATCCTCGCGACGGCGTTGCTCGGCGTGTCGGGGCTGATCGGAACACTGCTCGTCATGGCCCGCGCGCGGGAGAAGACGGGGCGCGGCACGACCGTCGCCGTCACCGGTCTGGTGGGTCTCACCGCGCTCGCGGTCGCCGCCGTTCTCACCCTCACCACGCTGCCCGGCCCCGTGACCTGGGCTCTGGCCGGTGCGACGGCGCTCATCGTGAGCGTCCTCGCACTCGCGAGCTGACCGGACGCCCACCATTTCCGGATACGCTTCGGATTGTGACTTCCCTGCCAGGCTGGACCGACGAACTCGCTCGGACCCGACTGCACTTCGTCACCGGGAAAGGCGGAACCGGCAAGACGACGCTCGCGGCCTCGCTCGGCCTCGCGCTCGCGCGGGGCGGCCGTCGCGTCCTGCTCGTCGAGGTCGAGGGCAGGCAGGGCTTCGCCCAGGTCTTCGACACCGAGCCGTTGCCGTACGCGGAACAGCGCATCGCGTCCGCACCGGGCGGTGGCGAGGTCCGGGCCCTGCACATCGACGTCGAGGCGGCGTTGCTCGAGTACTTCGAGATGTTCTACAACCTCGGCTTCGCCGGCCGGACGCTGCGCCGGATGGGCGCCATCGAGTTCGCCACCACGCTGGCCCCGGGACTCCGTGACGTGCTGCTCACCGGAAAGATCAAGGAGTGCGTCGGCCGCACCGACTCCGACGGCAGGCACGTCTACGACGCCGTCGTCGTCGACGCCCCGCCCACCGGCCGGGTCGTGAAGTTCCTCGACGTCACCAGGGCGCTCACCGACGTCGCGAAGACCGGCCCGATCCGCGGGCAGGCCGAGGGCGTCGTGCGCCTGCTGCACTCCGGCGAGACGGCCGTCCACCTCGTCACCCTGCTGGAGGAGATGCCCGTGCGGGAGACCCTCGACGCGGTGGCCGAGCTCGACGGCGCGGACCTTCGCCCCGGCGCGGTGCTCGTGAACCGGGTCCGGCCGCCCCGGCTGCCCGCGCCGTCGCTGACCCCCGCCGCCGACGGGCAGGTCGACGAGAACGACGTCCGCGCCGGGCTCCGCTCGGCCGGGCTCGACCTGCCCGACTCCACGGTCGAGGCGCTGGTCACCGAGACCGTCGAACACGCCATCGGGATCGCCGCCGAGGCGCGCTCCTCCGAGCAGCTCGCCGAGGCCGACCTGCCCACGCTGCGGCTTCCCGACCTCCGAGGCGGGGTGGACGTCGCGGGGCTGTACGAAATCGCCGACGCACTGGTGGACCAGGGAGTACGCCTGTGACCGACCAGCTCGACATCGACAGGTTGCTCGACGACCCCGAGACCCGCGTGGTCGTGTGCTGCGGGTCCGGTGGCGTCGGCAAGACCACCACCGCGGCGGCACTCGCGCTGCGCGCCGCCGAGCGGGGCAGGCAGACCGTGGTCCTGACCATCGACCCCGCCCGCAGGCTCGCCCAGGCTCTGGGCCTGCGCGAACTCGGCAACCAGCCGAGGAAGGTCACGGTCGCGGGGTTCGAGCCCAAGGGCGAGCTCTGGGCCATGATGCTCGACATGCGCCGCACCTTCGACGACATGGTGCGCAGGCACGCGGGCCCCGAACGCGCCGAGCAGCTCCTCGCCAACCCCTTCTACCAGACGATCTCCACGTCCTTCTCCGGCACACAGGAGTACATGGCGATGGAGAAACTCGGCCAGCTGGCGGCCACGGAGGAATGGGACCTCATCGTCGTCGACACCCCGCCGAGCCGGTCGGCGCTGGACTTCCTCGACGCCCCGAACCGGTTGTCCGCCGCGCTCGACGGCCGGATGATCCGGCTGCTGACCACGCCCGCGCGGGCCGGGAGCTGGGGCCTGCGCAAGGTCGTCAGCGCCGGCTTCTCGATGTTCGCCAAGGCCGTGTCCACCATCCTCGGTGGACAGCTGCTCGCCGACGCGTCGGCGTTCATGCAGGCGTTCGACTCGACCTTCGGCGGATTCCGGGAACGCGCCACCAAGACCGCCGAGCTGCTGCGGTCGAAGGGGACGGCGTTCGTGGTCGTCGCCGCACCCGAGCCCGACGCGCTCCGCGAGGCCAGCTACTTCGTGGAGCGGCTGTCGACCGAGTCGATGCCGCTGGCCGGGCTGGTCGCCAACCGCACCCATCCCGTGCTCGCGGACCTCTCCGCCATCGACGCCCTCGCCGCGGCCGAGGCGTTGGAGCGCCGGGGCGGCGAGGGTGACGGCACGGACGCCTCGCTGGCGGCAGCGGTGCTACGGCTGCACGCCGACCGCGTCGAGATGTCGCAACGCGAGGAGCGCCTGCTCGCCCGTTTCACGAAGGCGCATCCCCACGTCGCGGTGACCACGGTGCCCGCGCTGCCCAGCGACGTCCACGACCTCACCGGGCTGCGCGACGTGGGCAACCGCCTGGCCGGTGCGTGACAGCGCCCGCGTGATCCCGCACCGCGTCGGGCGTCAGGACACGCGCTGCGCGGCGGGCTCGTACTCCCGCTTGGCCGATTCGAGCAGGTCACGCCAGCTCGCCACCTCCGGCCTGCGGCGAAGCAGCGCGCGGCGCTCGCGCTCGGTCATGCCGCCCCAGACGCCGAAGTCGATACGGTTGTCCAGCGCCTCCGCCAGACATTCGGTGCGGACCGGACAACCCATGCAGACCAGCTTGGCCCGGTTCTGTTCGGCTCCCCGCACGAACAGGCCATCCGGATCGCTGTCCCTGCAGAACGCATGGACGCGCCAGTCCGAGAAGTCGTACCTCATACCCCCAGCTCCTACCCTGTTACGACCGGCAGGCAGGCGACGGAGCGTGCGACCGCGTCCCCCACGAGCAGGTCTTTTCGTACTCACGTCCCTCCGACGAAGCCTCCCCAGGCGTCGTTCCCGTGAGTTTGTTGACGGACTGTAGGGGCTTCCGGTTCCCTCCGCCAAGCCCCCATGGTCATTTGTTATCAGACGGCCTCTGGCTCAAGGGAACGGGTCACCGCGATCACACCACGGTGTGCGTACCCTTAGTGCGTGAGTATCCGGAGCGGTCTGTTCAAGCTGCTGGGTCTGTGTCTGCTCGCCGGTGTCCTTGTCGCGGGGCTGATGTTCCCCGTCGCCGGGGCCGCGGGAGTGATCTCCAATCAGGCCAGCGAGACGGTGGATTCGATGTCGTCCGAGCTCGCCGACGAGCCACCACCCCTGGTCACGACCCTGACCGACCGCGACGGTGAACCGTTCGCGACGCTGTACAAGCAGTACCGAATTCCGACCACGTCGGACCAGATCTCCGAGGCCATGAAATGGGCCCTGGTCTCCGTGGAGGACCGTCGTTTCTACGACCACCACGGGGTGGACTGGAAAGGGACGCTTCGGGCCGCGATCAGCAACTCGTCCGGCGGTGACACACAAGGTGCCTCCACGCTGACGCAGCAGTACGTCAAAAACTATTTGATCAATGTCACCTATCGGGGTGACGAACTCGGGCAGCAAAAGGCGCAGGAAGTGTCGATCGCCCGGAAGTTGAAAGAGGCGCGCGTCGCCATTCAGCTCGAGACGAAGATGACCAAGGACGAGATCCTCACCGGGTACCTCAACGTCGTCGAGTTCTCCCGCCAGATCTACGGTGTCGGCGCCGCCGCGCAGGCCTACTTCGGCACCACGGCGGACAAGCTGAAGGTGCACGAGGCCGCACTGCTCGCCGCCATGGTCAACAACCCCGCCGTGCTCGACCCGTGGAACAACCCGGAGAAGGCCAAGGAACGGCGCAACTTCGTGCTCGACAAGATGGTCGAGAACCGCAAGCTCGACCCGGCCGACGCCGAGGAGATCAAGCAGCAGCCGTTGGGCGTGGTGCCCGGTGGTCCGGACAAGCCCGCGTCCACCTGCATCAGCGCGGACCCGGAGTTCGGCTTCTTCTGCCAGTACGTCGAGGACCACCTGGTGGAGGACCTCGGCATGGACAAGGACGACCTCTACACGGGCGGCTACGTCATCCGCACGACGATGGACCGCGAGGCCACGCTGAAGGCGAAGGAGGCCGCGGAGAAAGAAGTCCGCAAGGAGGAGCCGAACGTCGCCAACACGCTGTCGCTGGTGAAGCCCGGCAAGGACCGGCACGAGGTGATCGCGCTCGTGGCCAACAAGGACTACGGGACCGACGCCGACGCGGGCCAGACCGTCTACGGCCTGCCCTACGAGGTCATCAACGTGCTCGGCGCGGGCTCCAGTTTCAAGATCTTCACGGCCGCGGCGGCGCTGGAGCAGAAGAAGGTCGGCATCCACGACACCGTTCCGGTGCCGAACTTCCACGTGTCGCCGGTGTTCAACTGGGGTGGCGAGCACTGTCCGACCCGCCCTTCGGGCATCCGTTCGTACTGCGTGCAGAACGCCAGCGACAACCCGGACTCCTCGATGTCGCTGCAGGACGCGCTGGCCAAGTCGCCCAACACGACGTTCGTGATCCTCGAGGAGTGGACGGGCATGGGCCCGGTCGTGGAGATGGCCGAGAAGCTCGGACTGCGCAAGACGATGGCGACGCGTTTCGCCGACGGGCGGGCTCCCGACCCCGACCACGAGAAGACGGAGTACAGCCTGACGCAGAAGGAATATCTCGGCCCGAACGAGCTGGCGCCGAACGGGCGCGGCTTCTTCACGCTCGGCGCGAGCCCCGTCAGTGGTCTGGAGATGGCGAACGTCGCCGCGACGATCATGAGCGGCGGGGTGTGGTGCTCCCCGACGCCCGTCCTGGAGGTCAACGACCGGGCGGGCAAGGACTTCCCGGTCAAGGAACCGGAGTGCGAACAGGTGATCCCCGAGGGCGTGGCGAACACGCTCGCGGTCGGCATGAGCAAGGACATCGCACCAGGCGGGACGGCGGCGAGGGCCGCGTCCTCGGTGGGCTGGGACCGGCCGATGATCGGTAAGACCGGGACCACGCAGTACCAGGGTTCGGCAGCGTTCGTCGGCGCGACCCCGCAGCTCGCCGGTGCGGCGATGGTCTTCCGCCCCGACCGTCCCCACGGCGGTCTGACCTACGGCGGGCCCGGCAACGTCCGTGCCACGGCCGACGGGAACATGTTCGGTGGCGTGACGCCCGCCCAGACCTGGTTCCGGGCCATGAAGCCGATCATGGAGGGCGAGCCCGTGCAGCCGCTCCCGCAGCCTGATCCGGAGTATCTGAAGGTCAGGTGAGCTCGGGTGGACCGGTGGGCGCCCCGGTTCCGCGCTGCGGAGAACCGGGGCGCCACCTCACGGAAACCCGTCACCCGATCAGGTAATTTCCGCGGGCACCGTGGTGCGGAGCCGGTGACAACCCTTATGGGGCACAGCGAATCGCCGGTCACCACGCGTACTCTCGGTAACACACGTCGCCTCAAGGATGATGATGAAACGCCTCGTGACGGGGACGGCGGCGCTGGCCGCTGCGACCCTCGGTTACGCCATCGGCATCGAACGCCGGCACTGGACTCTGCGGACCGCGGAGTTGCCCGTCCTCGCCACCGGTGCCCGCCCCATCCGGGTGCTGCACGTGTCCGATCTGCACATGTTGCCGAACCAGAAGTCCAAGCAGCAGTGGGTGGCCGAGCTCGACCGGCTCAATCCCGACCTCGTCGTCAACACCGGTGACAACCTCGCGCACCCGCAGGCTGTCCCCGCGGTGCTGCGCGCGCTCGGACCACTGCTGCACCGGCCCGGGCTGTTCGTGTTCGGCAGCAACGACTACTACGCACCGAAACCGAAGAATCCGGCACGCTACCTCATGCCGAAAGGCAAGAAGAAGCGCATCCACGGCGCCCACCTGCCGTGGCGGGATCTGCGGGCCGCGTTCATCGAGCACGGTTGGCTCGACCTCACCCACGTGCGGCGCACGCTCACCGTGGGCGGGCAGCGGGTCTTCGCCGCGGGCGTCGACGACCCGCATCTGCACCGCGACCGCTACAACGACATCACCGGCACTCCCGATCGGCACGCGGTACTGCGCCTCGGCGTGACGCACTCGCCGGAACCGCGGGTGCTGGACCCGTTCGCCGCGGACGGCTACGACCTCGTCCTCGCCGGGCACACCCACGGGGGCCAGCTGCGGCTTCCGGGTGTCGGCGCGTTGGTCACGAACTGCGAGCTCGACCGGTCGCGGGCGCGGGGCGCCTCGCGCTGGGGAGCCGACATGTGGCTGCACGTCTCGGCCGGCCTGGGCACGTCGCCGTACGCGCCCGCTCGGTTCGCGTGCCCACCGGAGGCGACCCTGTTGACGCTGGTCCCGCGCGGGCGCGCGCTGCCGAGCGCCGAAAGTGCGGCCCGCCGTCAAGCCGCCAGCAACGTCCGCTAGACTAGGTGTCGACCCGCTGGGGTTCCCCCAGAAGAACATCGGGGTGTGGCGCAGCTTGGTAGCGTGCCTCGTTCGGGTCGAGGAGGTCGTGGGTTCAAATCCCGCCACCCCGACGTCGAAGAGCCCCCGTCCGGGACACCGGGCGGGGGCTCTTTCCGTTTCCGGGCCGGTCTCTGCCGGCTCAGCGCACGGCCACCGTCTCCACCCAGCACTGACTCACCTCGCCCTGCCCTCCGCGCACCCACATCCAGGCCGAACGCGCGGCACTCGCGAGCTGGGGGTCCATGTGCTCGCCGGCGTCGCGGAGCACCTCGGCCAGCTCGCTCTCGATGGTCCGGCCCAACTGCCGGTAGTCCGCGCCGCGGTGGAAGCGGGCGCGGGAGCGGATGTCGGAGAAGCCCGCGAACCGCACCCAGTCCTCGACGTGCCGGCCCGCCGCCGGGTCGCCCCCCTCGCGCTTGCGCAGCATGGTCCAGCCCCGCAGCGCCGCGTCGACGTTGGCCGTCCGGGGCGTGACCCTCGTCCGGCTCCAGTCGGGCGTCGACAGCGCGAGCAGACCTCCGGGCCGCAGCACCCGGGCGCACTCGGCCAGCACGCAGCGGGGCTCGCGCACCCGGTCCAGCACCCCATGGGCGTAGACCACGTCGAACGACGCCGACCGCAGCGCGAGGGCGGTGGGGCTCGACGCGACGAACTCGGTGGTGGAGACCGCGGACAGCAGGCTCGCGTGGCGGGCCTCGCTCAGGTCGTCGACGTCGACGTCCACACCGACGACGCACAGCGGATGCGTCGCCGTGCCGAGGCTCGCCATCAGCCGGACGTCACCCCGACCGGCGGGAGGTACGCAGCCGAGCGCGAGCACCCGCATACCCGGCCGCAACAGCGGCAACACGAAGTTCGCGTGACCCGACTGCCCCTCACTCACGTGGTCAACCCTACGGACCTGGCAGGATCACCGGAGTGAGCACACAACATCCGAGCCCCCGAGTTCCCGAGACGTTGTTCGGCGAGCCCGAAGCCGAGGCCCGTTGGCGGGCGCGGTTCAGCGCGGCCCGGGTGTCGTTGCCGAGCTGGGCACTCGACGCACCGGACGCGAACCTCTACGTGTCGAACGCGAGCGGCGTCTGGGAGCTGTACGCCTGGGACCGCGCCACCGACACGCACCGTCAGGTCACCGACCGGCCCAACGGCACCATGCACGGCACGGTGTCGGCGGACGGCACGTGGATCTGGTGGTTCGACGACACCGACGGAGACGAGTTCGGCTCGTGGGTGCGGGAACCGTTCGCCGGTGGCGCGCAGGGCAGCCGGCCGGTCCCGGCGCTGCCCGACGTCCCGGCCGGGTACCCGGCGGGCTTGGCGCTCGGCCACGAGCTGTGTGTCGTCGGGGTGTCCACGGACGACGGCACGGCCCTGTACGCGCACCGCGACGGGCGGACCGAACGGTTCTACGCGAGCGAGTACGACGCCGAGGTGTCCGCGCTGTCCCGTGACGAGCGGCTGATCGCGATCGGACACTCCGAGCACGGCGACTCGCGCCACCCGGCGCTGCGGGTGCTGACGTCGGACGGCTTCGACGTCGTGGCGGAGAAGTGGGACGGCGAGGGCAAGGGCCTCGGCGCGCTGGCGTTCTCCCCGGTGAAGGGCGACTCGCGGCTGCTCGTGCAACACGAGCGGCGCGACCGCGAGGAGCTGCTGATCTGGGACGTCGAGTCGGACACGGAGACCGAGCTCGACATCGACCTGCCCGGGGAGCTCACCGCCGACTGGTACCCCGACGGCCGGTCCCTGCTGGTCGCGCAGTTCGACAAGGGCCGCAGCCGCTTGTACCGGTACGACCTCGACGCGGCGGCCGGGACCACGGCGCTGACGTCGTTGAACTCCCGCCCCGGTTACGTCGGTGGCGCCGCGGTACGCCCCGACGGCGCGGTCGAGTACACCTGGTCGAACGCGGCGGAGCCGCCCCTCGTGCGGGTGCGCGACGTGAACGGCGAGGACCGCGTGCTGATCACGCCGCCCGGTGAACGCGCTCCCGGGTCGCGCCCCGTCGAGGACGTCTTCGTGCCCGGCCCGGGTGGTGACGTGCACGCTCTGGTCTCGACACCGGAGGGCGGTGCGGCGGGGACTCCGGTGCCCACCGTGTTCCTGCTGCACGGCGGCCCGCACGCCGCCGACGAGGACCGCTTCTCCGCCTACCGCGCGGTGTGGCTGGACGCCGGCTTCGCCGTGGTGGAGGTCAACTACCGCGGTTCGACCGGCTACGGCTCGGCGTGGCGGGACGCGATCGAGGGCAGGCCCGGGCTCACGGAGCTGGAGGACGTCGCGGCCGTGCACGACTGGGCCGTCGACTCGGGACTCGCCGACCCCGAACGGTGCGTGGTGGCGGGTGCCTCGTGGGGCGGCTACCTGACGCTCCTGGCGCTGGGCACGCAGCCGCAGCGGTGGGCGGCCGGAGTCGCCGGGGTGCCGGTGGCGGACTACGTCTCCGCCTACGCCGACGAGATGGAGCCGCTGCGGGCGTTCGACCGCGCGTTGTTCGGCGGTGCGCCGTCGGACGTGCCCGACGTGTACGAGGCGTGCTCACCGATCACCTACGTCGACGAGGTCCGGGCCCCGGTGCTCGTCCTCGCGGGAGACAACGACCCGCGCTGCCCCATCCGGCAAATCGAGAACTACCTCGACCGGCTCGCCGAGCGCGGTGCCGACTACGCGTTCTACCGCTACGACGCCGGGCACGGCTCGCTCGTCGTGTCCGAGACCGTGAAGCAGGTGGCCCTCGAGGTCGACTTCGCCCGCCGCGCCGTCGGCCTGGTCTGAGGAGCGAACGCCGAAGGGCCGCCTCCCCGGCGGACGGGAAGGCGGCCCTTCGACTGTTCGGGCGCGTCAGGCCTTCTGCGCCTGCCACATCCAGTGCTGCTTCTCCAGTTCCTGGGTGATCGCGATGAACAGGTCCTGCGTCACGAGGTCGCTCTTGTCGGTCTCGTCGATGCGAACCCTCATCCGCTGGATCAACCGGTCGAGGATCTCGACGATCCGGTCGACCGTCATGTCCGTGCTCTGCCAGTTGTCCGGGTAGTCCGGGAGCCCGGAGCTCTCCGCGACCGTCTTGGCCTGGCCGTTCGGCGAGACGCCGATCGCGTTGGCGCGTTCGGCGACGTCGTCGACGAACTCACGGACCGCCGAGGTCAGCTCGTCGAGCTGAAGGTGGACGCTGCGGAAGTTCTTGCCGACGACGTTCCAGTGCGCCTGCTTGGCCTTCAGGCTCAGGTCGATGAGATCGACGAGGGCCGACTGCAGGACGCTCGCGGTCAGCTCCTTGTCGCTCTCCTTGAGCGGGCTCTTGATAGGCGAGTTCGCCATCGTGGTGTCCTCCCTGCGCTGTCGGTTGGCACGGGATTACCCGCTCGGGGAAGCACCGAAACCCGCGGCGAGCTGGGCGGATGCGAACTCGGTGACCTGGCGGCCGATGAGGCGGAGGTTGCGTTCGATCCTCTCCTCGGAGGCGCCGCCGGTCTCGTCGAACTTGACCTCGGCACTGTTGACCGCGCCCCCGAACGGGGTGGGCCAGCCGCGGAGGGCGTGTGCGATCGTGCGCATCTGGTTCAGCGTCGTGACCGCCGCCTGCCAGCCGTGCGCGACCGCGATGAGCCCCACGGCGCGGCCGTGCAGGTAGGGACGCCCGTCGTCGCGCAGGTCCTCGACGTAGTCGAGCGCGTTCTTCACCAGCCCCGACAGGGCACCGTGGTAGCCGGGCGACACGACGACCACGCCGTCGGCCTCGCGGACGGCCTCCACGAGCTCGCGCGCACGGTCGGTGCGGTCGACCACTCCGGCGTCGTAGAACGGCAGTTGCAGTGCCTCGCCCGTGAGCGCGGACGTGGTGGCTCCGAACTCCTCGGCACCGGCCAGAGCGATGCGCAGAGCTCGCTCGGACTGCGAGCCGTTGCGCAGAGACCCGCCCAGCCCGAGGACCTTGATCGCGCGTGTCGCTGTCACCTCTCCGAGGCTAGACGTTCCACTTGGGTGGAGGTCCAGCGCCGGACGAGGGAACTCGGTCACATCCCGGTTCGGGGTAGCCCTTGAACCTACTACTGAGTAACCTGAGTGTCTCGTGCGAACCGGAACGGGGAGACGACCATGGTGCCACCGGCCCACATCCGCGTCCAGGCCGCGGGCGCGCGGCTGATGTACGGCTTACCGCGACCACTACGTCGCCTCGTGGCGGGCAAGCCCGTTCGCATCGACGGGCAGGAGCTCGCCCTCGACGCACAGCTGCTGCTACGCCTCCAGCAACTCAGCGGGGCCGCACTCGTGCGGGGCTCGGTCGAGTCGTCACGGGCGGCGCTGGACGCCTCGCGGCACCTGGTGAGCGGACCACCCATCCAACCCGTCCTCACCCGCGAGATCGGCATCCCCGCTCACCACGGGGAGATCGCGGCGACCCTCTACACACCCGAGGAGGCGCCGCACGACTCGGGTCTGCTCGTCTTCTACCACGGCGGCGGGTGGGTGGTCGGGTCGCGACGCAGCCACGACAACACGGCCCGCTTCCTCGCCAAGTACGCCGGTGTCCGCGTGCTGTCGGTCGAGTACCGGCTCGCCCCCGAGCACCCCTTCCCGGCCGCGCAGGAGGACGCGCTCACGGCGTTCGACTTCGCCCACGAGAAGGCCGGTGACCTCGGCGCCGACCCGCGTCGCGTGGCCGTGGGCGGCGACAGCGCCGGGGGCAACCTCGCCGCCGTGACCGCCCAGGTGGCGACGCGGCGCGGCGGCGGTGTCCCCGCGTTCCAGCTCCTGCTCTACCCCGGCGTGGACACCACGAGGCGGCGCCGCTCGCGCGAGCTGTTCGCCGACGGGTTCTTCCTCACCGACGACCACATGACCTGGTTCATCGACCACTACGCCCCCGAGGGTGTCGACCGGTCGGACCCCACGCTGTCTCCCCTGCTCGCCGACGACCTCTCCGGCCTGCCACCGGCCTACATCGCGACGGCCGGGTTCGACCCGCTGCGCGACGAGGGTGAGGCCTACGCCGCCAGACTCGCCGACGCGGGTGTGCCCGTGGCGCTGTCCCGGCAGTCGGACCTGATCCACGGCTACGCCAACTTCCTCGGAGTCGGTCGGCGGTTCCGGGAAGCGCTGGCCGAGGCCGCGGGCGCGCTCAAGGTCGGGCTCAGCAGGCCGGCGGCCGAGTAGCACCAACGGCAGGAGCGGGATCCGTCGCGGGGCCGGATTCCGCTCCTACTCGTGCGGCACAATGCGAGTCCGTGACCACCCGTCCCACGCCGCGCGCGCTGGCCGACCTGCCCTACCACCGCCACCTCACGGCGGTGGACGAGCCGTTCGACGACTCGACCGATCTCGACCGCGTCCACGTGACGGGAGCAGAGCTGTCCACATCGGATGCGCCGGCCTCGTCGTTCTCCGAGTGCGCGTTCTCCGGTGTGGGCTTCGGCACCGCCAGGCTGGCGCGTTCGCACTTCACCGACGTCTGGTTGAACGGCTGCCGCCTCGTCGGCACGGACCTCACCGACAGCACCTGGTTCGACGCCGAGCTGGTGAACACCGTCCTCGCCGGCACCGTCGCCTACGACAGCACGCTGCGCCGCGTCACCTTCCACGGCTGCAAGCTCGCGTCGGTGAACCTCCGCGGCGGCAGGATCACCGACGTCGTGTTCGCCGACTGTGCGTTGGAGGAGGTCGACTTCGGCGGCGCCACCCTCACCCGGGTGCGGTTCCCCGGGTCGACGCTGCGGGACGTCCGGTTCGACGACGCCACCATGGACCGGGTCGACCTGCGGGAGGCCGCCGACCTGCACCTGCGCCTCGGACCGACGTCGCTGGCCGGCCTCGTCGTCGACAGCGCTCAACTCGTCGCGCTGGCCCCCACCTTCGCCCGGGCTCTCGGCGTCACCGTCACCGACTGACCGGGCAGGGACGGGAACCACACGAAAATCACTTGCCACACGCGTCGTCGTGGGGTTGCGTCGATCCGGTGGGCCTTCGACCGTATCTGCACGTACTGCGCATCCGTGGTCTTCCGACGTCGATGTCGCTGATGCTGCTGATGCGGATGCCGATCATCTCGACCAGTGTCGTGATGACGTTGCACGTGGTCAGCGAGCTCGGCCGCGGTTACGGCGCGGCGGGTCTGGTCGGGACCGCGACGCTGCTCGGCACGGCGATCGGCGCTCCCACGATCGGCCGGATGATCGACCGCGTCGGGCTGCGCCCCGTCGTCGCCGTGTGCGGTGGCGTCTCGTGCGCGTACTGGCTCGCCGCCTCGCACCTGCCCTATCCGGTGTTGCTCGTGGCCGCCTTCCCCGCGGGCATGCTCGTGGTCCCCGCCGGGTCGATCTCCCGGCAGGTCATCAGCGCGCTCGTCCCCGCCGACCGGCGCCGAACGGCGTTCTCGCTCGACCAGGTGCTGATCGAGGTCGGCTACATGCTCGGGCCCGTGCTGGCGATCTACGTCAGCACGCGGTACTCGACGTCGGTCACGCTCACCGGCATGGGCGTGGCGTTCGGCGTGCTGTCTCTCGCGATCTGGTACCTCGACCCGCCCGTGCGCGCCCCGGGCGAGTCGTCGTCCACCCGGGAGCCCGCGCCCGCTCTGCGCGCCTGGGTGTCCCGCCGGTTCGTCGCGGCGCTCACGATCGCGATGGGGGCGGCCTTCGTGCTCATGGGCACCGAGCTGGCGGCCATCGCGGCCCTGCGTGCCTCCGGCGACGTGGCCTGGACCGGCGTGGTCCTCGCCGCCATGGGCTTGGCCTCACTCCTGGGTGGACTCGTGCACGGAGCCGCGCGGCGCACGTTGAGTCAGCTCACGCTGATGACGTTGCTGGTGGTCCTGACGTTGCCCGTGGGCCTGGTCACCGAGCCCTGGTGGTTGCTCCTGCTCGCGTTAGTGCCCATGAACCTGCTGTGTGCGCCCACGTTGGCGGCCACGGCCGAGACGGTGAGCGAACAGGTTCCCCACACCGTGCGCGGCGTGGCAATGGGCATGCAGGACTCCGCGACCCGGCTCGGACTCGGCCTCGGCAGCCCCGTCGTCGGGTTCGTGCTCGACCGCGCGTCTCCCGGCTGGGGCTTCGTCACCGCCGCCGTGGGCGGGCTGTGCTTCGCCGCCGCGGGCGCGGCGCTGTCCGCACGAGCTCGCCCCCGACGGCACCGGACACCGGCGTCAGCCCACCACGTCTAGAGGCACGCCTGGCGCAGCTCGTCGAGGCTGTTCAGGTTGCGCTGCAGCCAACCCGAGAAGTCCCCCAGGTGCTCAGCCTTGCGCTCTTCGAGCTCCAGGTAGCCGTTCGCCATGTCGAGCAGCGTGTCCTGCACCGTCTGGTCGCCGACCTGCTCGGCGAGGTCCTGCAACTCCCGCGCCTTCTGCTCGGCGCCCGCCGCCACGCTCTCGGGACTGACGTCGGCGTTCAGATCGATGATCTGCAACGCCTCCGTGCACACCTTCGCCTTGTCGCCCGCCGCCTCGACGTCCTCCACCGCCGAGGTCACCTCGTCGCAGCCCGCCAGCAGTACCCCGGAGAGCACCACGATCGCCGACACCATCCCGCCACCCGTCAGTCTCATGTCACCAACGTACCGGCGGGAGGACTACGCGCGGTAGGCAGAATGGTCACGCGGCGCATGCCGTCCGGACCGAAACGACGTCCCGAGAAGGACACGATTCCGCCACGTGACGACGACCGAGTCCTCCCTCTCCACCCGAACACGGTAAGGATCCCGCCGTGATCGACGGCGCCGTCGGGCGCGCCGACCCTTTCTCCCTCGACCCCAGGAGTCCGGTTTCGTGAGTCTGCTCAGATTGCTCAATCCCGTCGAGTTCCGGAAGTTTCAGCTGCTCTGGCGTGAGGCGCAGCGCCAGGGCATCCCGTTCGACGAGTTGAGCGTCGACGACGGCATCCGAGCCCTCTACCGCCGAACGGATCCGGCGACGCTCGGACTTCCGCCGGACGAGGAGATCACAGCCGAGGCTGTGGTCGACCGCCCCGGTCTGGCCGAAGCCTGTCAGGCCATGGGGACCGGTGAGTGGGAGCCCGTGGCCCGCCTGCTCACCGCGCACGGCGACGACTGGGACCGGCGCTGTCTCGACATCACGCTGCTGTCGAAGATCGCCGCCGACGACGGCGACGCACTCGACCGATGGCTGTTCGACCGCCCCGACGACCCGGACGCGCTCGTGCTGCGGGCCGAGACGTTGGTCCGTCGCGCCTGGAACGCTCGTGGCGGAAGGGTCGCCTCCGAGACGTCCGACGACCAGTTCGAAGCCTTCCACCGCATCATCGACGAGGCCGAGACCGCCGCGTGGGCCGCCACCGAAGCCGCACCGGACGATCCGACCCCGTGGACGACGTTGATCACCATCGCGCGCGCACAGGGCTGGGACGAGGAGGCGTTCAGCCGCACCTTCTCGGAGCTGTGTGCTCGCGCACCGCACCACCGCGGCGGCCACGAGCAGGCACTGCAGTACTGGTGCGCCAAGTGGCACGGCTCCCACAAGCGGATGTTCGCGTTCGCCGAGGAGGCCGCGACCACAGCACCGTCGCTCACTCCGCTGCGCCTGACGGCGGTGTTCGAGTACTCGCTGGGTCGCAAGCGGCCGGAGCCCAAGGACTACGCGCGGCAGGCGATGGACTCCACGGCCGCATGGCTCGCCGGTGAGGGCGTCGACTCGCCCTACGCGCGCGCCGACCGCGGCCTGTTGGCGTCCGTGCTCGTCGACGCCGGACGCTACCGAGAGGCACTCGACCAGTTCGCAGCCCTGGGTCGGCACGCGGACTCGTGGGTGTGGCAGTACTCGGGCGATCCGGAGGCCGCCTTCCGACTGGCCCGCTGGAAGGCCTGCCACCGCGCGCGGAAGTCCTGGAAGGTCTAGACCCGGTGGACACGACCGTGCCCCGGCGGCACGTCACCACGACGGCCGCCGGGGCACGACGGTCAGCCGCTCAGGAGCGGGCCACGAGCTCCGCGATCTGCACGGCGTTCAGCGCCGCGCCCTTGCGCAGGTTGTCACCGGCGACGAACAAAGCCAGCCCTCGCCCGCCGTCGACGCTCTGGTCGGCCCGCAGCCTGCCGACGTACGACACGTCCTTGCCCGCGGCCTCCAGCGGCGTGGGCACGTCGGACAGCCGCACACCCGGCGCCGACGACAGCAACCGCGTGGCCGTCTCGACCGACAGCGGCCGGTCGAACTCGGCGTTGATCGACAGCGCGTGTCCCGTGAACACCGGCACGCGCACGCACGTCCCGGACACCCGCAGCTCGGGGATGTCGAGGATCTTCCGGCTCTCGTTGCGGAGCTTCTGCTCCTCGTCGGTCTCCCGGGAGCCGTCGTCCACGATCGAACCGGCCATCGGCAGCACGTTGAACGCGATGGGCCGCACGTACTTGTCCGGCTCACCGAGGTCGACGGCCGAGCCGTCGTAGGCGAGCTCGGTGGCCCGCTCGCCCGCCGCACGAACCTGTGCCGCCAGCTCCTCCACCCCGGCCAGCCCGCTGCCGGACACGGCCTGGTAGCTGCTGACCACCAGCCGCCGCAGGCCTGCCTCGTCGTGCAGCGGCTTGAGCACCGGCATGGCCGCCATCGTGGTGCAGTTGGGGTTCGCGATGATGCCCTTGCGCGCTTCCTTCACCGCGTGCGGGTTGACCTCGCTCACGACGAGCGGCACGTCCGGGTCGAGCCGCCACGCCGACGAGTTGTCGATCACGGTCGCGCCCGCCTCGGCGAACCGGGGAGCCTGAGCCTTCGACGTCGCCCCGCCCGCGGAGAACAGCGCGATGTCCAGACCGGACGGGTCGGCCGTGGCGGCGTCCTCGACCTCGATCTCCTCGCCACGCCACGGCAGCGTGGTACCCGCCGAGCGCGCCGACGCGAAGTACCGCATGCGTGCCACGGGCAGGTCACTCGCTTCGAGGAGCTTCCGCATCACGGCGCCCACCTGTCCGGTGGCGCCGACAACGCCTACCTGCACGCCTCGTACGTCCGCCATCAGCGACCACTCCCTGCGTAGACGACGGCTTCCTCGTCGCCACCGAGCTCGAAAGCCTCGTGGATGGCGCGCACCGCGTCGTCGAGCTGCTCGTCACGGATCAACACCGAGATCCGGATCTCCGACGTGTTGATGATCTCGATGTTCACCCCGGCCTTGGCCAGCGCCTCGCAGAACGTCGCCGTCACGCCCGGGTGCGACCGCATGCCCGCGCCGACGAGGGACACCTTGCCCACGTGGTCGTCGTAGAGCACGGCCGAGAAGTCCAGCTCCGACTTGATCTTCTCCAGCTCGCTCACCGCCTTGGGGCCGTTGGCCTTCGACAGGGTGAACGTGATGTCCGTGCGGCCGGTGGTGTTGGAGATGTTCTGCAACACCATGTCGATGTCGATCTCCGCGTCGGCCACGGTGCGGAAGATGCGGCCGGCCGCGCCGGCATGGTCGGGCACACCAGTGATGGTGATCTTCGCCTCCGACCGGTCGTGGGCGACACCGGTGATCAGCGCTTGTTCCACGGGGATCTCCTCAATCGAGCCGGTCACGGTGGTACCCGGCTTGTCACTGTACGAAGAACGGACTCGGATGGGCACCCCGTACCGGCGCGCGTACTCCACCGAACGCAGGTGGAGGATCTTGGAGCCGCTCGCCGCGAGCTCCAACATCTCCTCGTACGGGATCGTGTCCAACTTGCGGGCGTCGTGGACGATGCGCGGGTCCGCCGTGTACACACCGTCTACATCGGAGTAGATCTCGCAGACGTCGGCACCCAGGGCCGCCGCGACCGCCACCGCGGTCGTGTCGGAGCCACCTCTCCCGAGCGTGGTGATGTCCTTCGTGTCCTGCGAGACCCCCTGGAATCCGGCCACCAGAGCGATGTACCCCTGCTCCAGGGCCTCGGTCACCCGGGACGGGGTGACGTCGAGAATGCGGGCGTTGCCGTGCACCGCCGTGGTCACGACTCCCGCCTGGGAGCCCGTGAACGACCATGCCTCCGCGCCCTGCGCCGAGATGGCCATCGCCACGAGGGCGTTCGAGATGCGCTCCCCCGCCGTGAGCAGCATGTCCATCTCCCGCTCCGGCGGAACGGGATTGACCTGCTGGGCGAGA
This sequence comes from Saccharomonospora azurea NA-128, assembly GCF_000231055.2. Classification (GTDB taxonomy): domain Bacteria; phylum Actinomycetota; class Actinomycetes; order Mycobacteriales; family Pseudonocardiaceae; genus Saccharomonospora; species Saccharomonospora azurea. The sequence continues at coordinate 2,609,319 of NZ_CM001466.1, forward strand.
TCGAGCAACTCGTCGGTGGTGTCCCCCATCGCCGAGCACACGACCACGACGTGGTTACCTGCCTTTTTCGTGGCGACGATCCGCTCGGCCACGCGCTTGATCCGGTCAGCGCTCTCCAGCGACGAACCACCGTACTTCTGGACTACGAGGGCCACTGCCTCGTACCTCCTCGCATGCCGCGCCTGCCGCCGATCCGGTCTCGACGTCAGCGCGTGCGGGTCGCTTCGAGCATCAGAGTACCGGTGGCTCACGTCCCAATTACCCAATTGTGTGGCGCCGACCACTGGCCGACCTGCATTTTCTACCGCTGGCATACTCGACCGACGTGAGCGACAAGCAAGCCCTGACCAGCGTCAAGATCCACGACATCATCGCCGGCCGGTGGAGCCCTCGCGCTCTCGACAGCGAGGCCGAGGTGAGCGACGAACAGCTGCGCGCCCTGCTCGAGGCCGCTCGCTGGGCACCGTCGTTCGGCAACACCCAGCCGGCGCGTTACCTCGTGGGTCTGCGTGGCGACGACACGTACAAGCGCATCCTCGACTCGCTGACGGAGAGCAACCGGCTGTGGGCTCACCGCGCCGGTGCGCTGCTGTTGGGCTGTGCTGTGACCCGCAACGAGAAGGGCGACGTGCCCTACGCCGAATACGGTCTCGGGCTCGCGAGCGAGAACCTCGTGCTCCAGGCCGTCGCGGAGGGGCTCGCGGCCCGGCAGATGGCGGGCTTCGACCGTGCCGCCGCTCGACAGGCGTTCGACCTGCCGGACGGTGTCGAGCCGCTCGTCGCCATCGCGGTGGGCGTGCGCGCCAGGCCGGAGGTGCTCGGCGAGCAAGCGGACATCGAGCGCGAGAACGCCGCGCGCATGCGCGTGCCGCTGGAGGAGTTCGCACTGCGCGACTGGGGCAACCCCGCGTTCTGAGCGCGGCGTGCGCCCGGGTCAGCCCGGTCGACTCCCCGCCTCCGGGTCGCCGTTCCAGAACACGGTGTCCCGAGGTCCGAGTCGGCTCCGGAGCCGCTGCTCCTCGACGCGGTCGTGCAGCGGGAACGTGAAGCCGGAGCCGTCGGGCCACGTCATGGTGCGCGTGCGCAGGCGCAGTTCCGGTGCCTGCGGCGCCCGGGCCTCCCAGACGAGCCGGGGCTCGGGCGCGTGGGCCGGGTCTGCCGTCGTCGGTCCGGTGTCCACGATCGCGAGCCCCGACGGCGAGCACGCCAGCCACGGGCCCCTGGCCGACCGGAATGCGTCGACCGGTTCGAGCGCCATCGCCCCGGTCGGCCCCGTCACGTGGACCTGGCGCTTGAACGACGTCCTGGCGCCGCTGCCCGCGTTGCTCGCCAGCGACAGGACGGCGCCCGCCGCGACACCGAGGCCGCGGAGGACGTTCCGGAAGAACTGACGGACGCGTCTGCTCCCCTCGACCGTGCCGTCGGGCCTGCGGCCGGGCACGTCGAAGCCGAGACCGGTGGCCTCGCCCAGGCGCAAAACGAGGACGGGCTCGCGCCACCGGGTGCGCAGCAGCTCCTCGACTCGCTCCCGGGAGCCGGGGCGGACCAGGATGCTGTGCCGTGCCCGCTCTCTGGCGTCCTCGCCGGCGAAAATCCTCCGCACAGCCCGCCGCCTGGCCTCGGTCGGCGCCAGGTCGGCGAGCGCCTCAGGAGAAGCGCTCGGATCGACGCGGTCAGCGGCGGAGGATCGGGCCATCGTCGAAGAAGTCGTCGTCGCGGGAACGGCTCGGGCGCGACGACGGCTGCGGGGTCTGCTCGGGGGCGTCCTGCTCGGCGGTGCCGAACGCCTCCGCCTGCGCCTCACGCACTCGCTCCGAGGTGTTCAGCCCGAACGTGTCACCGAAGGTCTCGTCCACGATCCCGGCCTGCTGTTGCACCGCGCCCGCGACGGCCTGGCGCAGGGTCGACAGGATCACCGACGCGAGCTGCGAGTGGTCCAGACGCATGGCGGACGGGGACAGCGTGAGGTCCGTGACCGATCCGCCCGCGCCCGCGACCACGGTGACGGTGCCGTCGGGCGAGGTGGCGGAGTGCCGGAGCTCGGCGATCTGCTGCTGCATGTCCCCGACGCCCTCGAAGCGCGCCTCCGCTTCGCGGATCTTCGACTGGAACTTCGAGAACTGGGCGATCAGCTCGTCCATGTGGGCCGACATGGCAACTCCCCCTGGCACCGTGCGCGGATAGGTGGCCACATTATGCGCACGTCCACCCGCCCGACACGGCCTGAGTTCAGGTTTCCCGAAGCGCCCGGCCCGAGCTCAGGCGTCCTCTCCGCCGATCCGGCGCACGATCTTCGCCGCCAGCGACGACACCACCAGCCAGAAGAGCGCCCCGAGCCCGAAGTTGACGAGCACCCTCAGCTTGGGGTCGTCGGGCAGGAACAGGTCCTCGAAGCCGAGCGAGACGGCGTCGGCGGCATCCGCGACGAACGACACGATGCCGTTGTCGGGGTTGCCCTCGCCCACCACGAACAGCACGTGGAGGACGAGCACCGAGGCGGCCGCGAGTCCCACCCAGCGCACACCGCCCGAGAGCACCCGGACGACCGTGCCACGGACCGCTCGCCAGTCGACGGCACGGGTGGACGGCGATGCCTCCGGCGCGGTCACGGACTTCTCGCCGCCGTCCTCGCGCAGGTCGTCGTCGATGTGATGTGCACCCATGTGCAGCAGTGTGGCATGGGACATCCGCCGGAAGCTACGCGCGAGTAGCCGGTGGGGTAGCCAAGCAATAACGGTTCGGATACGCCCCCGACTGGTTTCTCGTGCGCCGCCGTCATTAAGCTGACCACGTGGCGTTCGCGCTCCTTCTCCTTCGCTGCCGCGACGGGGCCTGATCTGACCGGCTCCCCGTCGCGGGGATTCGTGGTGTTCTCGACACGCCGTCGCGCCGGTCGTCACCAGCCGTTCACCGCCGAAGGAGCCAGCACCATGAGCACGTCGTCCACTCCTGAGCCCGCGAAGTCGTCGAGCCGCATCCGGACGCCCTCGCGTCCCGCACCGGCCGACCAGCCCGCGTGGAACACCCAGCGCGGCAGCTCCATGCCGTACCACCGCTACCGGCCATGGCACCGCCTGGTCGAGGACATCTCCCTGCCCGACCGCACCTGGCCCGACAAGCGCATCGACCGCGCCCCACTGTGGTGCGCCGTCGACCTGCGCGACGGCAACCAGGCGCTGATCGACCCGATGTCGCCCGCACGCAAGCGCAAGTTCTTCGACCTGCTCGTGCGCATGGGCTTCAAGGAGATCGAGGTCGGCTTCCCCGCCGCGAGCCAGACCGACTACGACTTCGTCCGCGAGATCATCGCCGACGGCGCCATTCCCGACGACGTCCGCATCCAAGTACTGGTCCAGTGCCGCCCCGAACTGATCGAGCGCACGTTCCAGGCGCTGGAAGGCGCGCCGCGCGCCATCGTGCACATCTACAACTCGACGTCGATCCTGCAGCGCCGCGTGGTGTTCCGCGAGGAACGCGAGGGCATCAAGAAGATCGCCACCCAGGGCGCCGAGCTGGTGCAGGAGTACGCGGCCAAGTACTCCGACACGGACTTCCGGTTCCAGTACTCCCCCGAGTCGTACACGGGCACGGAGCTGTCGTACGCCGCCGAGGTGTGCAACGCCGTCACCGAGATCTGGCGGCCCACGCCCGACAACCCGGTGATCCTGAACCTGCCCGCGACCGTCGAGATGGCCACCCCGAACGTCTACGCCGACTCGATCGAGTGGATGCACCGCAACCTCGACCGGCGCGACTCGGTGATCCTGTCGCTGCACCCGCACAACGACCGCGGCACCGGCATCGCCGCCGCCGAACTGGGGTACCAGGCCGGAGCCGACCGCATCGAGGGCTGCCTGTTCGGCAACGGTGAGCGCACCGGCAACGTCGACCTGGTGGCACTGGGCATGAACCTGTTCAGCCAGGGCATCGATCCGCAACTGGACTTCTCCGACCTGGACGAGATCAAGCGCACCGTCGAGTACTGCAACCAGCTGCCCGTACCCGAGCGCAGCCCGTGGGCGGGCGACCTGGTGTTCACCGCGTTCTCCGGCAGCCACCAGGACGCCATCAACAAGGGGCTCGACGCGCTGCGCGACGCGGCGGACAAGGCGGGCGTGCCGGTGGCCGAGCACCCGTGGGAGGTGCCCTACCTGCCCATCGACCCGAAGGACGTCGGCCGCAACTACGAGGCGGTCATCCGCGTGAACTCGCAGTCGGGCAAGGGCGGCATCGCCTACATCATGAAGACCGAGCACCAGCTCGACCTGCCGCGGCGCCTGCAGATCGAGTTCTCGAAGATCATCCAGCGGTACACCGACACCGAGGGCGGCGAGGTGGACCCGCAGACGATGTGGCAGGCGTTCGCCACCGAGTACCTGGAGCCGAAGACGCCGCTGGAGCTGGTCAAGCAGCACGTCGTCGCGAACGGCGACTACGAGCTGACCGCGACCGTGCGCTTGGAGGGCGAGGAGCAGGAGGTCGTCGGCCGAGGAAACGGCCCGATCGCGGCGTTCTTCGACGCGCTCGCCACGGTGGGCTACGACCTGCGGCTGCTGGACTACAGCGAACACACCCTGACTCCGGGCGACGACTCGAAGGCCGCGTCGTACATCGAATGCGCCATCGAGGACAAGGTGTTCTGGGGTGTGGGCATCGACCACTCGATCATCACCGCGTCGCTGCGGGCGGTCGTCTCGGCGGTCAACCGCGCCCACCGGTGAGGCCGTGATCACGGCACGGCGGTGCGGCTGACGACTTCTCGGCCGCAGCGGCGTTGGATGGTGGTGTGGACGACGTCTCGCTGCTGCTCCTCTTCGCCGTCGCCGTCGTGCCGTTGGTGCCGACGGAGATCGCGCTCATCGGCATGGGGGTCGCCGCCGCGAACGGTGGCGACCCCTTTCCGCTGGTGCTGGCCGTCGCGGCAGCGGGCTGCCTGATCTGCGACATCGGCCTGTACCTGGTGGGCAGGGTCGGTGGCGCGCACCTGCTCGACCGGATGCGGGCGCGTCCCTCCGCCGACGCGAGCGCCCGCTGGATCGGCCGCCACCTGGACCGGCGCGGAGTGCCGATCCTCGTGCTCGCGCGGTGGCTGCCCGCGGGCGGCACCGTCGGCGCGTTACTGGCGGGCTCGCTGCGCTGGCCGGGTTCGCGCTTTCTCTCGGCGTCGCTGATCGGCGTGCCGTTGTGGTGCGCCTACGCGGGCGGGCTCGGATACCTGGGTGGTGCACTGGCGGAGCAGTCCCGCCTCGGCGTCGTCGTCTCCGCGGTCCTCGCCCTGACCGTGGCCGTCGTGATCGCGGCGATGTTCCGCCGCGCCACGTCCGCCTCCGCACGGGCATGATGGCGAGGTGCGAGCCGAACGTCTGGTGGCCCTGCTGTTCACCCTGCAGAGCCGACGCAGTGCGACGGTGGCCGAGCTCGCGAAGGCGCTCGGGGTGTCGCAGCGCACCATGCACCGCGACCTCGCGGCCCTGCAGGCCTCCGGCGTTCCACTCTGGACGGAGCCCGGCCGCTACGGCGGTGTGCGCCTGGTCGAGGGCTGGCGCACGCGCCTCGACGGCCTGACGGCGCGGGAGGCGGTGGCCCTCTTCGCGATGGGGGCGCCGAGGGCGTTGGCCGAACTCGGGTTGGGCACGGCCGTCGCCGGAGCGCACGCGAAGGTGACCGCCACCCTGCCCGCGCCGCTGCGTGAGCAGGCCCGGCAGGTGGCGCAACGCTTCCACCTCGACGCACCCCGCTGGTTCCGCCCCGACGAGGACACCGCCCACCTCGCCGACCTGGCGCGCGCGGTATGGGAGGAGACGCGCTTGCGCGTGCGCTACCGCCCCGGCGGCGCGGGCGAGGAGGTCGAGCGGACGCTCGACCCGCTGGGCCTCGTGCTGAAGGCGGGCGTGTGGTACCTCGTCGCGCGAGCGCAGAGTTCGATCCGCACCTACCGCGTCGCGCGGATCACCGCCGTGAAGCACCTCGCCGAACCCGCCGACCGTCCCGAGGACTTCGACCTCGCGGGCTGGTGGGCGGACTCGTCGGCGCAGTTCGAGCGCTCGCTGCGCCGACTCCCGGTGCGGGTGCGGTTGAGCGCGGCCGGTGTGCGGGCACTACCTGTGGTGCTGGACGCCGACCTCGCCACGTCGGCACTGGACGGTGCGCACCCCGGCTCCGACGGCTGGACCGAGACCGTCATAGAGTTCGAGGCACCCGACGTCGCGGTGGGGCAACTGCTCGCTCTCGGCACCGAGGTGGAGGTGCTCGAACCGGCATCGGTGCGAGCGGACCTCGCCGAGTTGGGCCGACGCATCGCGCAGCGCCACGGCGGATAGTCCCGGCGCCCTCCCGTGCGTGAACGGCTGTAACGAGCCGGTACTGCTGGGGGGGCAGCCACTCCATCGGCGCGGACGCCTCCGGAGGCGGCGGCATGCCGATCACGGGCTGGAACCTCGCGGGCGGCGACATCCGCGTGCCGCACTTCATCGGCCTGCACGGCATCCACTTCCTGCTGCTGCTGGCCTTCGTTCTCTCCGTGCTGGCCGCCCGCCGGGCGTGGCTGCGCGACGACCGGGTCAGGGCTCGGCTCGTCGGCATCGCCGCCGCCGGATACACCGGCCTCTTCGCCGTCACCACCTGGCAGGCGGCTCCGCGGTCAGTCGGTGGTCGACCCCGACGCCGCGACCGCCGCCGCGCTGCTCGTGGTCCTCGCCGCAACCGGCGCGGCGGCCGTCGTCGTCGCCCGCCGCGCCCCCCGCAGGACTGCTGCGCGACCTCAGCGATAGCCGGTCGGGTCGGCGGGTTTGCCCTGCTGCTCCACCTCCGCGATGTAGCGCCACCCGTCGGGACGGCTGCCGTCGACGTCGTCGATTTCGTAGAGCTTCGCGAGCCGGCCGCTGTCGAGCGTCTGCCCCGAGAAGCGCTCCTTGTCGGGATCGGCGGCCAAGGCCGCGACGGTGCGTCCCACGAACGTCGGCGTCTCGGAGATGCAGAAGTGCGGCTGCTCGGCCAGCGCGTCCCGCCAGTTCTCCTCCGTGACGCCGAACTCGTCGAGCATCGCCTCCGAGCGGATCCAGCCGGGGGTGAACGCCACGGCCGTGCAGCCGTACTTCGCGGTCTCGGCGGCCTCCCCGATGGCGAAGGGGTGCGCCGCCGCCTTGGCGACGTAGAACGCGAGCGTGGTGCCCTCCCGGTACTTCGCGTTGTGCTCGGCCGTGCCGTCGGTGAGCTCCACGACCAGTCCACCGCGCTGCTTCACCACCAGCGGAAGCAGGAAGTGCGACGTGATGAGGTGCGCGTCGATGCCCAGGCGGATCATCCGCAGGCTCGCCTCCAGCGGGTGTTCCCAGACCGGATTGCCCCAGCCCAGGTGGGTGTCGCCGCCCCAGATGCCGTCCACGAGGATGTCGAGCCTGCCGTGCTCGGCGTCGATGCGCTCCGCCAGTGCGCGCACCTGTTCCGGATCGAGGTGGTCGACCCGCACCGCGACGCCCTTGCCGCCCGCCTGCTCCATCAGCTCGACGGTGCCCTCGATGGTCTCCGGCCTGCCGACCTCCGAGCGGTGCTCCCCGGACGTGCGGCCCGTGACGTAGACGAAGGCTCCCGCCCGCGCCAACTCCACCGCGATCGCCCGGCTCGCACCCCGCGTACCACCCGCGACCAGCGCGATCTTGCCTGTCAGTTCGTTCATACCCTCACGGTGCCCGCAAACCCTGTCACCTACCGGCAGGGTTCACGCAGTCACCCCGTCGGCTTCCGCGCGGAGCGCGGCGAGCACGGCCGCGACAGCGGGACGCGTCGCCGCTCCAGGGCGGAGGACGGCCTCCACGTGCCGGGCCGCCCGGATACCGGAGAGCTCCTTGCGCAGCACCCGGCGGGTGTCCATCGTGTGGCGCGGCAGCAACGCGATGCCGTGACCCGACGCCACGAGGGCCTCGATGATGCGGAAGTCGTTGATGCGGTGCACGATCCGGGGCCGCACACCCGTGCGCACGGCCAGCGAGCGCATCACGTCGTCCACCGGGAAACCCACGTCGACGCTGATCCACGGCTCGTCGGCGAGTTCGTTCGGCTCGACGCGCTCGCGCCCCGCCAGCCGGTGCCCGAACGGCAGCGCCACGTCGAGCGGCTCACGCAGCAGATGCACCGCGTCCAACCGGTCGGAGGGAAACGGCTCACCGTGCTCGTCGCGGTGGGCCACCACCACGTCGTAGTCGGCGACGAGCCTCGGCACCTCGGCGGGAGTCATGTCGACGTCCCGCACCTCGACGTCCAGCCCGGCATGGGCGGCGACCCTGCGGAGGAAACCGGGAAGCAGCAGCAACCCCGCCGACGGGAACAGCGCCACACGCACCCGGCCGCGCGGCGCGCTGCGGTAGGCGTCGAGCTCGGCCTCCGCCCGTTGCACGGCGGCGAGCACGTCGTCGGCCCTGGCCACCAACGCCCGGCCCGCGTCCGTCAGCCGCAGCCCGCGCCCGGACGGCTCCGTCAGCGGCACCCCCACCTCACGCTGCAGTGCCCGCAACTGCTGGGACACCGCCGACGGCGTGCAGTGCAGGGCCTCCGCGGTGGCGGTCACGCTGCCCCGGTCGGCGAACTCGCGCAGCGTTCGGAGTCTGGTCACGTCCACAGGGGCATATAAGCACCGGCGGAGATCCCTTACCGACCATCGCCGTCGACATACGATCGATTCGTGGGTTCAGAGAGTGTGACGCGCGGTCTCATGGCGACGATGTGGGCCGCCCTGGCCGGAGATCCCGGTCGGCTGGATCGGGTCGCTTGTGAGGGGACCGGCGCGCTGCCCTCGCCCTTCCCGGTGTCCGAACTGGCCACCGCCGTCGTGGGTGTCACCGGGTGCGCGGTAGCCGAACTTCTCGAGGTCGTCGGCGACAGCAGCGGACGCGCCCACGTACACGTCGATCACGCAGCCGCCTCGGGTTGGTTCGGGTTCTCGCTGCGGCCGGACGGGTGGCGGCTCCCGGCGGCCTGGGACCCGATCGCAGGGAACTACCAAGGTGCCGACGGGTGGATTCGGCTCCACACGAACGTACCCGCGCACCGGCAGGCTGCCCTCGACGTCCTCGGCGTGCCGGAATCCCGAGCCGAGGTGGCGCAGGCCTGCCGGAGCTGGAACGTCGTCGAACTCGAGGAGCGGATCGTCGCGCGGGGCGGCTGTGCCGGCGCCATGCGGTCGCTCACCGAATGGCGCCGGCACCCGCAGGGCCGCGCAAGTACCCACGCGCCGCTGCTGGAGCGGATCGTGTCCGAGCCCGCACCGACATCGTCGTCGTCCTTGTCGAAGTGGGCGCCCAGCCCTCGACGCCCCCTCGCCGGTGTGCGCGTGCTGGATCTGACGCGGGTACTCGCCGGGCCGGTCGCCACCCGGACGCTCGCGGGCCTGGGCGCCACCGTGCTCCGTCTCGACCCGCCGGACTGGGCAGAACCCGGCTTGGTGCCCGAAGTGACGGTGGGTAAGCGCTGCGCCCGAGTCGACTTCGGGACTCCCTCCGGTCGAGCACGGGTGGAGTCACTGCTCGCCGAGGCGGACGTGGTCGTCCACGGCCTGCGGCCGGGGGCTCTCGAACAAGCGGGGCTCGGCGCACGACGTCGGGAACGGATCCGTCCAGGGATCGTGGACGTCTCGCTCTCCGCGTACGGCTGGGCGGGCCCATGGGCGCACCGTCGAGGTTTCGACAGCGTGGTGCAACTGACCTCCGGCCTCGCCGCCGAAGGCGCGCGCCGCCGTGGCACGGACACTCCGGCGTCGTTGCCGGTCCAGGCTCTCGACCACGCCGCCGGCTGGTTCCTGGCCGCTGCCACGCTGCGTGCCCTGGCCGAACGCCGTCGCGGGCACGGAGGGGTCCGCCTGCGCACCTCGCTGGCCGGTATCGCGAATCTGCTGGCCGACGCTCCTCCGGGGCCCGCCCAAGCGGAGCTCGACCCCGCGTCGGTACCGGACTCCGGGCAGCTCGAACAGACCGACTGGGGACCTGCTCGTCGCATGGTCGCTCCGTTCGCCGTGACCGGCGCTGACACGACGACGCTCGGTTTCACTCGCGGGGCCGTGGACCTGGGCCGCGACGAACCGACCTGGACCGAGTAGAGGCTCTCCCCTCCACGGCGCTCAAGGTCGGGGGTACATCCCCCGAGTAGGAGTCGGCGACCTTCTTGAAGCTGCGCTTCACAGTCGGTGCACTTATTCTCGGTGGTCCTTCACGGTGTTTCGGGCGATGCTGGGACCGTGCCACGCCTCGATCGACTTCTCGCCGTGCTCACCGCCGTCCTCTGGGGCTGCAACTTCCTCGCGGTCCACGCGATGCTCACGCACTTCCCACCGCTGTTCGCGGGCTGCATCCGCTTCGTGCTCGTCGCCCTGCCCACGATGGTCTTCGTGCCGTGGCCGAAAGTCCGCGTCCGGTGGCTGATCGGGTACGGCCTCGGGTTCGCCACGTTGCAGTTCGCGTTCCTGTTCGTCGCCATGGACACCGGCATGCCGACTGGACTCGCGTCGCTCGTGTTGCAGGCCTCGGCGCCGTTCACCGTCGTCCTCGGTGCGCTGTTGTTGCGGGAACGGTTGAGCGGCCGGCAGGTCGTGGGCATCGTCTTCGCCGTCCTCGGCATGGCGGCCATCGCGTGGCAACGCGCCGAGCACGCGGCTCTGCTGCCGGTGATCCTGACCCTGCTCGGCGCCCTGAGCTGGGCGGTGGGCAACCTGTGCGCGCGCAAGGCCGAGGCTCCCAACCCGCTGCACTTCACGCTGTGGGCGTCGGTGGTCCCGCCGATCCCGATGTTCGCGCTGTCACTGCTCTTCGAAGGGCCGGACGCCCAGTGGACCGCGGTGTCGACGGCGTTGTCCGGCGACGCCTGGATCGCGCTCGCGGGCCTGGCCTACGTCGTGGTCTTCGGCACGGTCGTGGGCTCGGGCATCTGGACCACGCTCATGCGCCGCAACCCCGCGAGCACGGTCGCGCCCTTCTCGTTACTGGTGCCCGTGGTGGGGCTCAGTCTGGCGTTCGTCCTGCTCGACGAACGACCGACGCCCGTGGAGATCGCGGCCGCGGTCGTCGTGGTCGGCGGGGTGCTGTTGGGGTCACTTCCCCGCCGACCACGACGGCACGCTCAGGCCGACACCGGCTCCTCCGCCGACTCCGAACGCGGCGACACGCGCCCCGCGAGGATGTCCTCGGCGTAGTGGCAGGCCACCCGGTGGCCGTTGCCCACGTCGCGCAGCGCGGGCCGCTCGGTGTCGCACAGCGTCTCCTGCCGCCACGGGCAGCGCGTGTGGAACCGGCAGCCGGTGGGCGGGTTCGCCGGCGAGGGCAGGTCACCGGAGAGCAGGATCTGCTCGCGGCTGTCCTCCACCACCGGGTCCGGCACCGGGATCGCCGACAGCAACGCCTTCGTGTACGGGTGGAGCGGCTCCTCGTAGAGAGCGTCCGCATCGGACTCCTCGACGAGCGCCCCCAGGTACATCACGCCGATGCGGTCGGAGATGTGCCGCACCACGGCGAGGTCGTGCGCGATGACCACGTAGGTGAGGCCGAACTCCTCCTGCAGGTCCTTCAGCAGGTTGACGACCTGCGCCTGCACCGACACGTCCAGCGCCGACACCGGCTCGTCGGCCACGATCAGGTCGGGCTGCAGGGCCAGCGCCCTCGCGATGCCGATGCGCTGCCGTTGCCCGCCCGAGAACTCGTGGGGGTACTTGCGCAGCGCGTTCTCCGGCAGACCCACCGCCGCGAGCAGGTCCTTCAGCTTCTGCCGCGTCTCGGCCGGGTCCTTGTCGAGGCCGTGGGCGTGCAGGCCCTCCACCAGCAGCGACTCGACCGACTGGCGCGGGTCCAGACTCGACAGCGGGTCCTGGAACACCATCTGCATCCGCTTGCGCATGGCCCGCAGACGCTCGCCCTTCAGCGACGACAGATCGGTGCCGTCGAAGGTGATCGTGCCGTCGGTGGGCTCGGTGAGCCGCAGCAACGCGCGACCGAGCGTGGTCTTGCCGCAGCCCGACTCGCCGACGAGCCCGTAGGTCTCGCCGCGGCCCACCCGCAGGCTCACCCCGTCCACCGCGTAGACGTAGCCGACGGTGCGATCGAGGAGCAACCCGCGCTTGATCGGGAAGTGCACCTTCACGTCGTCGAGGACCAGCAGGTCGTCACCGCCGCCCGACTCGGCTGCGGTCCGTGGCGTCTCGTCGGTCATCGTGCTCCCTCCGCCACCGTGACCTCCACCGGATTGTGGCAGCGCAACATGCCGCCCTCGCGGCGGCCGTCGGACACCAACTCGGGTGCGCTCGACCAGCACGCGTCGACGTGGTTCGGACACCGCGGGGCGAACGCGCACCCGCCCGTCCACGGGATGTTGTCGGCCACCGATCCCTTCACCGGAACCAGCTTCTCGCCCCGCGGCGCATCGAGCCGCGGGATCGACGCCAGCAGTCCGTGCGTGTACGGGTGGCGGGGCTCGGCGAACAGTTCGTGGCGCTGCGCGCGCTCCACGATCCGGCCCCCGTACATGACGTTGACCTGGTCGCACAGGCCCGCCACGACACCCAGGTCGTGCGTGATCATGATGAGCGCCGTGCCGGTCTCCGACACGAGTTCCCGCAGCAGCGTCAGGATCTGCGCCTGGATCGTGACGTCCAGTGCCGTGGTCGGTTCGTCGGCGATCAACAGCTTCGGCGAACACGCCAGCGCGATGGCGATGAGCACGCGCTGCCGCATGCCGCCCGAGAGCTGGTGCGGGTACTCGTCCACCCGCCGCTTCGGGTCCGGGATGCCCACGCGCCCGAGCAGGTCGACGGCCTCGGCCTTCGCCTGCTTGCGGGTGAGCTGCCGGTGCCGCAGCAACACCTCGGTGAGCTGCACGCCGACGGTCACCACGGGGTTCAGCGACGACAACGGGTCCTGGAACACCATGCTGAGGTCGCGGCCGCGCCGCTCGTCGAGCTGCCGGTCGCTGAGCTTCAGCAGCTCCTCGCCCGCGAACGACACCGAGCCGCTGACCCGCGCGCTTCGGGCCGGCAGCAAGCCCATGATCGCCAGGGACGTCACCGACTTGCCGCACCCGGACTCGCCCACGAGACCCACGGTCTGGCCCGGCTCGACGTCGAAGGAGATCGAGTCGACGGCCGTGGTCGGCTGCTCGCCCTTGCGGTGGAAACTCACCGACAGGTCGCGTACTTCCAGCAGAGCCATGCCATCACCGCCGTTGCCGAGGATCGAGGGCTTCCCGCATCGACTCGCCGACGAGGGTGAACCCCAAGGCCACCACGACGATGCAGGCCGCGGGCCAGAAGGCCAGGTGCGGCTGCGTGTCGAAGTAGTCCTGTGCGTTACCGAGCATCTGCCCCCACTCCGGGATCGAGTCGTCCGCGGCACCGAGGCCGAGGAACGACAGCGCCGCCGCGTCGAGGATCGCGATCGCGAGAACCAGCGTGGACTGCACGATCACGGGTCCCAGCGAGTTCGGCAGGATGTGCCGGAACACGATCGCCCCGCGCTTCACGCCGAGTGCCCTCGCGGCGAGGACGTGGTCGCTCTCCCGCACCGCGAGCATCGTTCCGCGCAGCAACCGCGCGAAGATCGGCACCTGCACGATGGCGACGGCGAGGATGACCGAGAACTGGGTCTGCTGCACGAACAACGCGCCGATCGACACGGCCAGCAGCAGAGACGGGATCGACAGCATCACGTCGACGACCCGCATCACCACGGTGTCGACCCACCCGCCGAACGCGCCCGCGAGCGTGCCGAGCACCAGGCCGCCACCGAGCCCGATGACGGTCGCCAGCAACGCCACCATCAGCGTCTGCTGCGAACCGAGCAGCATCCGCGAGAGCAGGTCACGACCGTACTGGTCGCCGCCCAACGGGTGTCCCGGCTGCGACGGCGGGATCTCGTTGCGGGCGTTGGACACCTGGTCCTCCAGCAACCACAACGCCGGGTCGTGCGGCGCCAGCCACGGCGCCAGCGCCGCCAGCAACACGAACAGCCCGATGATCGTGGCGCCGATCAGGAACAGCGGGTTGCGCCGCAACCGCCGCCACGCCGACTTGGCGAGGCTCAGCCCCTCCGCGCCCGTGGCACCGGTGTCGTCGGGTTCGAGGCCCCCGCCGACACCGCCTGCCGTGGCCGCGAGCTCGTCGATCTTCGTTGCACGCGAGGCCATGTCACGCCCCCGCTTTCTGCGCCGTCCGGATGCGCGGATCGATCAACGCGTACGACAGGTCGACGACGAGGTTGACCAGGACGTAGGAGGCCGCCCCGGCGATGATCACCACTTGGAGCACGGGGAAGTCCTTGCGTTCGAAGCCGAGCGCGAGCGCCTCGCCGATGCCGTGCCACGCGAACACGGTCTCGGTGAGCACCGCACCCGACAGCAGGGAACCGGTCTGCAGACCGATGGTCGTCACCACGGGCAGCATCGCGTTGCGCAGGATGTGGCGGTCGCGGATCACCCGCTTCGCCAGCCCCTTCGACCGCGCCGTGCGCACGTAGTCCTCGTCCAGCACGTCGAGCACCGACGCTCGCGTGATACGGAAGATGACCGCGAACGGGATCGACGACAGCGCGATCGCCGGCAGGATCAGGTGCACCAGCGCGTCGAGCGCCGCGTCCCACTCCTGCGTCAGGATGCCGTCGAGGACGAAGAACCCGGTGACTCTCGTGGCGTCGATGCCGACGGTCTGCCGACCACCCGTGGGCAACCAGCCCAACTCGATGGCGAAGATCCACTTCAGCAGGAACGCGAGGAAGAAGATCGGGACGGAGATCCCCACGAGCGAGCCGACGATGCCCATGTTGTCCAGCCAGCCACCGCGGCGGCGGGCGGACAGGTAACCGAGCGGGATCGCCGTGGCCAGCGCGATGACGATGGCCACGAAGCTCAGTTCGATCGTGGCGGGGAACCGGTCCAGGAACAGGTCCAGGGCGGGCGTTCCGGGAGACACCCCGATCGACGAGCCGAAATCGCCGCTCAGCGCACGGCCGAGGAACGAGAAGTACTGGACGAAGATCGGCTGGTCGAGCCCGAGGTCTTCGGCCAACTGCGCGCGGCTCTCCGCCGTGCCGCGGTCACCGAGGAGGGCCGAGACTGGCCCTCCCGGCAGTGACCGCAGCCAGGCGAAGAGCAGCACCGAGAGAACGAACAGAACGAGTACGAGTTGCAGTACTCGCCTAAGAGCGAAGCGAAGCACGAGTCAGCTTCTACTCCGCGACCGTGACCGTCGAGAACTCCTCCTTGGTGAGCGGGCTGGGAACCAGGCCCTCCACCTCGGGACGGAGCACCAACGCGGGCGGCGAGTGCGTCAGCGGGATCGCGGGCAGGTACTCGGACATCATGTCGCGGTTGATGTCCTGGTAGGCCGCCTCACGCTCCTTGGCGTCGACGATGCTGTCCGCGTCGTCCAGTGCCTGCGCCAGGTCCTCGCCCCACGGCGAACCACCGGTGTAGAACTGGTTGTCCGTCGTGCCGAAGAACGTGCCGATGAAGTTGTTCGGCGAGTTGTAGTCACCGGTCCAGCCCAGCAGGAACAGCTCCGCGCGCGCCGACTCGACGTCGTCGGTGTAGCCACCGGCCCAGGGCTTGCTGATCGGCTTGACGGTGATGCCCGCCTCCTCCAGGTCCTCCTTGATGGCACCGAAGATGGCGGTCGGGTTCGGCATGTACGGACGCGTGACCTGCGTCGGGTACCACAGCTCGACGGTGAGGTCGGCGTGTCCGGCCTCCTTCAGCAGCTTCTTCGCCTTGTCGACGTCGTGCTCGTACTCCACCACGTCGTCGGCGTAGCCGTCGACCGACGGCGGATACATCTGCTTCGCGACCTCGGAGTTCTCCGGCATGATCGACGACACCAGCGTCTCGCGGTCGATCGCGTGCGCGATCGCCTGGCGGACCTTCAGCTCCTTGAGAGCCGGGTTGCTCTTCTGGGTGATGCCCAGGTACAGGATGTTGAACGGATCGCGGATCTCGACCTGGAAACCGGCCTTCTCCAGCGCGTCCCAGTCGGCCGGCGACGGGAAGTCGTAGCCGTCGATCTCGCCGGCCTCCAGGGCCTGCTTGCGCGCGGTCTCGTCCGGAATGATGCGGAAGATCACCCTGTCGAGCTTGGCCTTCTCGCCCCAGTAGTCCTCGTTGCGCTTGAGGGTGATGGTGCCGTTGGCCTCGTCGTAGCTGTCGAAGACGAACGGACCGGTGCCCGTCGGGTGCTTGCGGGCGTACTCCGAGAACACGAAGCTGTCGCCCTCGGCCTTGACGTCGTTGGCCTTGTACTCGTCCATCGCCTTCGGACTCTGCATGGCGAACGAGTCCTGCGTCAGCATGGTCGGAAAGTCGGCGGTGTAGCGCGTGAGCTTCAGCTCCACGGTGTGCTCGGCCGTGGCCTCGCAGCCGTCGTACAGCGACGGCTTCTCGCCGTCGGCGAACCCGCCGAAGTTCTCGGTCCAGTAGTACGACAGGGCCGGCGACGCGCCCGCGCCTTCCTGGTTGTACATCCGCTCGAAGTTCGCGCACACGGCCTCGGCGTTGAACGGCTCGCCGTCGTGGAACGTGACGCCCTCTTCGAGCTCGAACGTCCAGGTCTTGCCGTCCTTGCTCGGCGTCCACTCCTTCGCGAGCTCGGCTTCGAGCTCCGCGGTGCCGGGCTTGATGCCGACGAGGTTCTCGAACATGTTCCGCGTGACGCGGAAGGTCTCACCGTCGGACGCGTAGTACGGGTCGAAGTTGGACGGAGCTCCCGTGGCGCCGAAGACGAACGTGCCGCCCTCTCCACCGCCTGCGGAGTCACGCTCGGACTCGGCACACGCGGCGAGCGAGAACGCGAGCGCACCCGCGATGCCGACCACGGCCAGGCGGCGTGGTCGGGCCACCCGTGATTGGAGCATGTTGGCCCCCTTGAGCAAAGGCATCGGTTCAGGCCGCGTCCACAAAGGTGCACGCGGATGGTGGCCGACCATATCGGTTATCGCCCGCTCACTTAAGCCCCGAGATTCCGTCGACGCCGGGTTTCAGCGGGTCGTTCGGGGGCCCGGCGCCGCCGCGCCGCCGACTCCAGAGGACGCCTCTCGATCTTGCCGACGGTGGTCGAGACCTCCCGGGCCTCGCATTTCGTGTCGTTGCGCAGAGTCACTCGGGTTTCACCTGATCGGTGCCCCTTACTCGAACGGGTTGCATTCCCTCGCTTCGTCACAGTTGGATAACTGCTGACAACGAGGTGAACGAACGGCCGTGGCCGTAACGGTCGGTAGCGCTACCACTACGATGGGGCGCCCGTTGTTCCGCCGAAGGGAGCGATCGCATGTCCCCCGCCGACCCCACTGATCCGGACCAGCCGTCCATCGTTGCGCTCGACGACGGCAAACCCACCGCGGCACGCGTCTACGACGTGATGCTGGACGGCAAGGACAACTACGCCGTCGACCGCCAGGTGGCCGAGGCCAGCCTCTCCGTCATGCCCGAACTGAAGGAGATCGCACTCCACAACCGGGCGGTCCTGCGTCGCGTGGTCCACCACCTCGCCGCGGAGCAGGGCATCACGCAGTTCCTCGACCTCGGATCGGGCCTGCCCACCGTCGGCAACACGCACGAGGTCGCCCAGGCCGCGAACCCCGACGCGAAGGTCGTCTACGTCGACATCGACCCGATCGTGCTCGCCCACGGCCGGGCGCTGCTGGAGGACAACCCCAACACCAAGGTCGTCACGGCCGACATCCGCAAGCCGCTCGACATGCTGGAGCACCCGGAGGTCACGTCGCACATCGACTTCGACAAGCCGGTGTGCGTCATGCTGGTCGGCATCCTCCACCACATCCTCGACGAGGAGGACCCGGAAGGCATCGTCGCGACGCTGCGCAACGCCGTCCCCTCCGGCTCGTACTTCTTCATCACGAACTTCACGCGCCTGTCCGACACCCCGGAGAGCGAGGAACTCGAACGCGTGCTGCTGTCGCAGCTCGGCACGGGCCGGGTGCGCACCCCCGCCGAGTTGGCCCGCTACTTCGAGGGTCTGGACCTCCTGGCTCCGGGCATCGTGCCGCTGCCACTGTGGCGGCCCGAGGAGATCATCACCGACGCGACCACAGTGGGCGTGCGCTTCATGACCGGTGGAGTCGCCCGGAAACCCTGACCGTTCCGGACACTCGCAGCACGCCGACGACGACCGCCGCTCCCGTGTTCAAAGCCGGAGCACGTCGTCGGCGTGGGCACGAGTGTCGTCCACCGCGAACCAGCCGTCCTCGAACCGCTGCCACGCTTCGAGTTCCGGCCTGCACGACTCGCCGTCCCGGGCCACCGCACGTTCCAGCCGCTCGGCACGTCCGGGACCCTCGATCCAGCACAACCGCGTCAACAGCGGGCGCACGCAGGCTCGCCCGGACGACACTCCCTCCACGACGAGCACGTCGGGCACGGGTACCCGGACCACCGCCCCCGGACGGGGCTCGCCGCTCGTCCAGTCCCACGCGCGATAGCACCCCGGACGCCCCTCGGCGAGGCGGCCGAGCACGGCGGCGAGCCTCGGCCACCACGACACCGGGTCCTCCCACGTGGCGAAGTCGTCGGTGCTCACCAAGGCGACCGCGATGCCCCGGTCGCCCAGACTCGCGACGAGACTCCGCGCGAACGTGGACTTGCCGGCTCCCGAAGGACCGTCGACGGCCACGAGGCGCACGTCCCCGAGCCGAGCGGGCGACCCACACACCGCGTCGGCCACCCGGTCGGCGATCGGCTCAGAGCGCACGACGGCCGGACAACGCCCGGCCCAGAGTGAGCTCGTCCGCGAACTCCAGGTCGCCACCCATCGGCAACCCGGACGCCAGACGCGTCACGGTCAGCCCGGGGAAGTCCTTCAGCATCCGCACGAGATACGTCGCCGTCGCCTCGCCCTCGGTGTTCGGGTCGGTCGCGATGATCACTTCGGACACCTCGTCGGCACCGATGCGCGCGAGCAGCTCCTTGATCCGCAACTGGTCCGGGCCCACCCCCGACAGCGGGTCGAGAGCGCCGCCCAGCACGTGGTAGCGCCCCCGGAACTCGCGGGTGCGTTCGACCGCGAGCACGTCCTTGGGTTCCTCCACCACGCAGATGACGCTCACGTCGCGACGCACGTCGGAGCAGATGCGGCACCGCTGGTTCTCGGAGACGTTGCCGCACACCTCGCAGAACCGCACGCCCTCCCGCACCTTGCCGAGGACCTCCTGCAACCGCGCGATGTCGGCCGGGTCGGAGGCCAGCAGGTGGAACGCGATGCGCTGCGCACTCTTCGGACCGATGCCGGGCAACCGCCCGAGCTCATCGATCAGGTCTTGAACGACGCCTTCGTACACCGTTATCCAGGGAGTCCGAAGCCACCGAGATCGGGCATGCCGCCACCGCCACCGAGGCCGCCGGCGAGCGGGCCGAGCTTCTGCTCGGTGAGGCGCTGCGCGTTGCCCATCGCGTCGCGCACCGCGGCCACCACGAGGTCGGACAGCGTCTCGGTGTCGTCGGGGTTGACCACCTTCGGGTCGATGGTCAGGTCTTTCAGCTCGAGACTGCCGCTGACGGTGGCGGTCACCAGGCCGCCGCCCGCGCTGCCGGTCACCTCGGCGTTCGCCAACTCCTCCTGCGCCGCGACGAGCTGCTCCTGCATCTTCTGCGCCTGCTGGAGGATCTGCTGCATGTCGGGCATTCCGCCGCCGGGTTGCACCATGATGTGGCTATCCGATCGTCTCGTGGTCGGTCTCAGTGCTCGTGTCTCAGTGCTTGATCTCGGTGCTCGTGTCGCAGGTCGAGCTCGTCGCACCCGGTCCCCAGCCTAGCCGCAGGCGGCGACGGCGACCTCGCCCTCCGGCGAGCTCCCCGCGGCACCGACGAAGCCCCAGCGCATCGTGTCCGCGCCTCCCGTACGCATGTTCGCACTTCCCGCACGCGTGTCCGCGCCGTGCGACGCGAACATGCGTGCGCAACTCGCGGACACGATGTCGGGATCGGTCAGTCGATCGGCCGGCCACCGAGGTGTTCGGTGATCAGCCGCCGGGCCCGCGCCTCCGGGTCGACCGGCTCGGCCTCCGCCTCCACGGGCTCCGGCGGGTACGGCTCGTCCTCGGGTTCGGGCGGCAGCGGGATGTCGGGCTCGGACGTGGTGACGCGCGCCCGCGACGCGTCCCCGCTCCGCGAGGCCGAGTCGGACGGCCGCTGGTACGTGCGCGCCTTGCCCGGCTCCGGACGCGACGGCTGCGGGCGCGCCTGCGGCGCGGGGCTCTGCTCGTCGCCCGCGAGCGCGCTCGGATGCACGCAGCGCACGGTCCACGTACCCGAGACCACCTGGCCCAGCGCCCGCGCGATGCAGTCGAGGTTGCGTGGCTCCGACAGTCGCCGCACCAGCGGCTGCGCGGGGTGGGTGAGCGTCACCGTGGTGCCCTCGACGCTGTGCACCGTGGCGCCCGTGAGCAGGGCCTCCGTGCTGCGGCTCTGGGTGCGCACGGCCGCGAGCACCTGGGGCCAGTACTGGCGCAGCCCGGCGACGTCGGCCTGCCCCTGACCACCACCACTCGCTGCCGCGGGCTCGTTCACCGCCGGACTCGGCGTCGGTGCGGACACCGTGGGCACCGT